>NZ_JAEEGC010000057.1 GCF_019207025.1 Clostridium thailandense
CCAAACAAGAAAGTAAACTTATACGCAGGTAGATGTTACCAAAGCTGAAAGCACATATAAAAACTTTTTTATCATTCTTAGCGAAGTATTTTAGAAAATCTTAGAGGCTTTTATATGTTTGAGGTACGAGTTTATAAAAGTTTCTTAGATTTTAATGAAACTCCTCTTCCTTACGTCAGATGAGTAAGCGACTATCACAAAATCAAAGATTTTGGATATCTGCTTAAATACTGATCTTTAGAATGATTAAAAGTTTTTATAGTACTGAAGCTTGGTAACATCTACCGGAGCATAAGTTTACTTTCGGCCGTCTTTATCTATAAATACCATTACCTCAATTGACTTAAATAGATCTATATTATATTTAGATTCTATCTAGTTTAGCTACAGAATCTCTTACTACAAGTTCAGTTTTAATATAAATTTTTTCACCGTCCTGCTTCCCATTGTTTATTAAGTCTATAAGCTTTTTCCCACCTATTATGCTAATTTCCTCCATTGGCCTTTTAATAGTAGTAAGCGCTGGTGTAGCATATTCCGAGAACCCAATGTTATCGAATCCTACAATTGAAATGTCCTTTGGAACTGAAAGTCCATCTTCAAACGCCGCTTTAATAGCACCTATTGCCATATCATCATTTGAACAAAATACAGCTGTAGGCGCATTTTTCAAAGTTAAAAGTTCTTTCATAGCTCTATATCCGCTTTCCATACTATATTTACCTTTAACCATATACTCACTATTAACCGGTATCTTATTTTCAATAAGAGCCTTCAAAAAGCCTTCTTTTCTGTGTATAGCAGATTTAAAACCTTCTTTACCTTCTATTAAAGCTATATCTCTATGTCCATTTTCTATTAAGTATTTTGCAGCTTTAAAAGCACCTTCTTTGTCATCAGATAGTATATTTATTAATGAACTTCCTTCTATTTCCCTATTTAAAACAACTAATGGTATCCCCCTTTGTAATACATGATAAATAAATGCATTATCATTATCACTTTGACTCATTAAAACAATACCATCAAATCGTTTATTATTAATGGATGTAAAATCCTTATAGTCATCAATACCTCTTACAACTAAGTTATAATTTTCTTCTATAGCACTGTTAACTCCTCTTACAGTCTCATAAAAGAAACTAGGGGATGTTCCCTGGCTTATGCTAGAGAAGAATAATCCGATAGTATAAGACTTATCTAGAACTAGACTTTTAGCATTATAGTTAGGAACATAATTAAGCTGTTCTGCTATAGCTTTTATTTTATTCTTTGTTTCTTCATTTATAAAAGGACTGTCATTAAGGGCTCTAGAAACAGTAGTATGCGATACATTTGCAAGCTTTGCTATATCTTTTATGGTTACGCTCATTATGCCAACCTTCCTTCTTAGTAAATGTATATTCTATTTTTGATAATAACATATTTTACAAAAGTTAACTATATGATCTTTATTCCAAGATAATGATATAACAATGTCCCCCTAAAACTTAAAGCAAGACTTTGACAAATTGATATATTAGCTTGCACTTGTTTCAAATTTTCCAACTTCTAAATCCTTTACTATTTTTCTATATTTATCATCTGATAAATCATGTAATAACCAGATTATGATAGCTGCAACAGCTAATGCAGCTGCTGGATATAAAGCCATTACTGCTTTCATTCCAAGCAAAGCTTTTGCAGTTTGATGTGCATTAGGAACATATCCTGTCATTGACAATGCTCCTAATGTAACATATGCTGCTATTGATTGAGCTATCTTTCTTGAGAAGTTAAATGCAGCGTAAGTCACACCTTCTCTTCTTACTCCTGTATGCCACTCACCATAGTCAATAGCATCAGAAACGAATGCCCAAGTAACACCATTTGGAATAGCCAATGCTACATATCCTATAGTAACTAATGCTGTGAATGTATAGAAGTTTGCTGGTAATATAAAGTTTAATCCATTAGCAATGATACCTACGATAAAACCTATCATAGCAGTTTTCTTCTTTCCAAATTTTGAAACCATCTTTGGAATAGCAGCAATACCTATAACAGAACATCCAATCATTATAGTGTTTACAAGAGGTTGAAGTTTAACATTTCCAAGAGCATATTGACAGTAGTATATCATCATTTGGTTATTCGCATTCATTGCAGATATTGTAAATAGTGTCATAAGAATCAATGCTAATAATGGCTTATTTGTAAATATTGTCTTGAAATAGTCTTTTGCAGTAGTTTTTACATGTGATTTTGATTTAGGTTGAACATTTTCTCTAGTATTTTTAAAACAGATAAAAAATCCAAGTATACCTACTAATGACATGATAGCAGCTGCTACAGGGTATCCAATTCTAGGATCCGAAAAATGTATTAATATAGGTACAAATGCTACACCTGTTATTAACTGAGCTCCTAATGAACCAGCTTGTCTGTATGTTGCCAATTCACTTCTTTCCTCAACATCTTGCGTCATAACAGATGCTAGTGATCCATAAGGAACGTTTGTGAATGAATATACAAGCCCCCAGATCATATAAGCGGCATATGCATATACTAGCTTGCTTTTTACTGATATATTAGGCATAAAGAATGTGAATATTGTTAGTGCTGCAAGCATTATAGCTGAAATCATCATAACTGGTCTAAACTTACCAAATTTACCTGGCTTTTTGGAATCTACTGCTGAACCTGCTATAGGGTCCATGAAAGCATCAAATAGCTTTGTATATACAAATATATTTTTTGCTGCAGCTGCTGGTATACCGCAAACGTCAGTAAAGAATTTTGAAAGATATGCCTGACCCAAGTCAAACATGAAGCCGTTTCCAAAGTCGCCAAACCCATATGAAATCTTTTCTTTTAAACTTAACTTTTTCGTATCATTTTTCTGATTCATATTGTTTTTCTCCTTTATAATAAATAAATTATTTTCTAATATTCTTAAATACATATTGTTATAAACAATAAACATCAATATGTTTCCTGTTAACGCATGCATAATGCTTGTGAAAAATTAATCATTTTTCTAATCCTATCTATAGTTTTTCCACAAAATCAGTAATTAATTTAATAACTCGATATTATTAGATTTTCCATCATGCACACGTTAACAATGTATTGCAAAAAAATTTTCACTTAATTCTTAGAGCTTATTTTACTATAATTACATTCCGAAATATTCTTTTGCATTATTGTAAGCTATTCCCTGAACAATACTTCCTAGAAGCTCCATGTCCTCTGGCACTTCCCCATTCTCAACCCATTCTCCTATTAAGTTACAAAGGATTCTTCTAAAATACTCATGTCTAGTGTAAGATAAGAAACTTCTTGAATCGGTTAACATTCCTACGAAGCGGCTTAGCAAACCTAAATTAGCTAGTGTTTTCATCTGTTCTATCATACCTTCTTTATTATCTACAAACCACCAAGCTGATCCGAATTGTATTTTTCCTGGAACTTCAGTTCCCTGGAAGTTTCCAAGCATAGTACCAATAACATAGTTATCCTTTGGATTCAACGTATATAAAATAGTTTTAGGAAGATTATTATTTACTTGTAATGAATCTAATAATCTAGCAAGCGGATAAGCTATTTCACCATCATTAATTGAATCAAATCCAGTATCTGGTCCTAACTGTTTAAACATCTTTGTATTGTTATTTCTCAATGCTGCAATATGATACTGCATTGCCCATCCTAATTCTGAATACATTCTGCCAAGGAATTGTAAAATAGCAGTTTTGTATTTACCTTCTTCTTCTCTGCTTACCTTTCCTTCTTTTAAAGCCTTTGCAAATATTTCTACTAATTCCTCTTTTGAAGATCTAGCATAAGTTATGCTATCCAATGCGTGATCTGATATTCTACATCCAACAGAATGGAAGAATCTTATTCTTGATTCTAATGCTTCTAAAAACTCATCATAAGTTGTAATATTTTTTCCAACTACTTGTCCAAGTTCTTCAACCCAAGGAATAAAAGTGTCATTATTTATTAAGAATGCTTTATCCGGTCTTAAAGCTGGCAGAACCTTTACATCAAAATCTTTATCTTCTTTAAGCTTTATATGATACTCAAGTGAATCTATCGCATCATCTGTTGTGCATATAACTTTAACATTTGATTTTTTAATTAATTCTCTTGCTCCAAAACCTTCTGAATTAAGTAGTTCGTTTGCTTTTTCCCAAATTGCTGGTGCATTCTTTTCATTTAAAACATCGTATATTCCGAAAAATCTTTGAAGTTCTAAATGAGTCCAATGATAAAGAGGATTACCTATAGTCATTGGCATTGTTCTTGACCATGCCATAAATTTTTCATAGTCACTTGCATCACCAGTAATATACTTTTCATCTATACCATTACTTCTCATTGCTCTCCATTTATAATGGTCTCCATATAACCAAACCTCGGTTATATTTTTAAACCTTTTATTTTCATAGATTTCTTTTGGATTCAAGTGGCAATGGTAATCTATAATAGGCATGTCCTTAGCATAATTGTGATATAGCTCAATTGCAGTATCATTAGATAGTAAAAAGTTTTCATCCATAAACTTTTTCATGATGTTTCCTCCTAATATTAAAACGAATTAATTAATGTTCACGTTAACATTACTTTGTGTTTTTATTATAATCGGTTTCAATTAAAAACGCAATAGTTAAATTGTTAACGTGAACAAGTTTTTTATATATTATTTTATGGTACTCAATCCAAGTTATTACAAAGGTTTTTAAATACCTTACCGTCATACTACTACGTTTATATTTAACTCTTGCGTTAACAAACTTTAATTATTCTAAATACTATTTCATAGAGTAAACTCATGTTTCTTTGTTACAATAATGCACATTTAATTTTAAAGGGGCTGCCGTACTTACCTAAGTGCGACAGTCCCTAAATTTACTGTACTTTATACATTCCCTTACTTTCCATATACTTAAATACTGATTCTCCATGTTTCTGTTCTTCTTTTTGTATATGGTTTAATACATCTCGGACATTAGTATCCCTAAATTCAAAAATCGCAGTATTATATGCTCCTGATACATACTTTTCTGTCATTAAAATATCGGTGCACATGTCCTGATCAGATAAGTTATGTACTACTGCAGATCCACTTTGAGTTGAATTCTGATTATTTTGTTGGTTACCTTGCTGATTCATTTGTGGAACATTTCCACTCAATAATTGGTTTATACTGTCAAGATGAGTTTGCTCAGATTGTAAGTTTGCATTAAATATCGCTCTCAACTGATTATCCATAGCTTGATTTGCATAATTAGTGTATTTCACTATACAAGCTTCCTCATGACTTTTTTGGTCTTCAAGTAATGTTCTTTCTTTTTGCGATAAATTTATATTCATAATAACACCTCCTAATTTATTTTGTATAAACTTCGGTCTATTTATACCATCAAACACAAAAAAGCCCATGCCTTATTCAGACATAAGCTTTTTTGCTAGTTTAAACTTAATTTATATTTAACCTAAATATCACTAAATCTTTTGGATGGGGGTAAAATCAAGCGATATTCAAGCTACTATCCTAAAAACATTTTCATATCATCATCTACGTTTGTTATTCCACCTATTCCAAAGTTCTCTACTAAAACTTTAGCCACATTTGGTGAAAGGAACGCTGGTAGCGTTGGTCCTAAGTGAATATTCTTAACACCTAAGTGAAGTAATGCAAGCAAAACTATGACTGCCTTTTGCTCATACCAAGCTATATTATAAGATATAGGAAGTTCATTAATATCCTCTAATCCAAATACTTCTTTTAATTTAAGTGCTATAACTGCTAATGAATATGAGTCATTACATTGTCCAGCATCTAATACTCTTGGAATTCCTCCAATATCACCTAAGTCAAGTTTGTTATATTTATATTTAGCACATCCAGCTGTTAGAATAACTGCATCCTTTGGAAGCTTCTTAGCAAAATCTGTATAGTAGTTTCTGCTCTTAGCTCTTCCATCGCAACCAGCCATAACAAAGAATCTCTTTATAGCTCCTGTTTTAACTGCTTCTACAACCTTATCAGCTAAAGCTAAAACTTGGTTGTGTGCAAATCCTCCAACTATTTCTCCTTTTTCGATTTCCTTTGGTGCCTTGCACTTTTTAGCATGTGCAATTATAGCTGAGAAATCTTTAGGCTTACCATTATTTCCATCTGCTATATGCTTAACTCCAGGAACTCCTGTCGCACCAGTAGTGTACATTCTCTCTTTATATGAATTCTTAGGGGGAACTATACAGTTTGTAGTCATTAGAATTGGACCATTAAAGCTTTCAAATTCTTCTGTTTGTTTCCACCATGCGTTTCCGTAGTTTCCTATAAAGTGCTTATACTTCTTAAATGCTGGATAGTAATTTGCTGGAAGCATTTCACTGTGAGTATATACATCTACTCCTGTTCCTTCTGTTTGTTTTAGCAATTCTTCCATATCCTTTAAGTCATGTCCACTTATTAATATACCAGGTCTATTAGAAACACCTATATTGACTTTTGTTATTTCAGGATTTCCATAAGATTCAGTATTAGCCTTATCAAGTAGTGCCATAGCATCTACCCCATATTTACCTGCTTCAAGTACTAAAGCTATCAATCCATCTACTGCTATACTATCATCTAAGGTTGCAGCTAATGCTTTTTGCATAAATCCATGAAGGTTTTTATCATCATATCCTAAATTGTTAGCATGCTTAATATATGCTGCCATACCTTTTAATCCATAAATTAAAAGCTCTCTTAATGATCTTATATCTTCATCTTTAGTAGCCAATACACCTACTGTTTCCGCTTTTGCATCAAATTCATTTACATTATTAGCAAACCATACTGCTGCTTCTGGTAAATTAAGATCTTCCTCTTTTTTCGCTCCACCAAATCCGAAGATTTTCTTAAGCCATGAAGTATTTTCTTTTGATTCTGTAAGTTTTCCACCAGCATTAATATACTGTTGTTTAACTTCTTCTCTTAACTGCAATCCTCTTCTTATTCTTTCTATAAATATATTTCTGTCAAAGTTTGCATTAGTTATAGTTGCAAATAAACCCTCAACTATGAACTTATTTACTTCTTTATTATCTACTCCTAATTCCCTTGCTTTTGTACTAAATACTGAAATTCCTTTTGTTATATATATTAATAAATCTTGTGCTTTTGCTAAGTCTTCTGTCTTTCCACATACACCTTTTACTGTACATCCTTTGCAATTTGCTGCCTCTTGACATTGATAACAAAACATACTCATTTAATCCTAACCTCCATATTTTTCATTAATTTTTATTTAATCTTAGATTATTTTTAATTTTTACTATTTTAGTATACTTTCTCTCTACAGAACTCTTTTAACTATAAGTTCCGCAGACATCTTATGCTAAATCGTTGTTGTCCACTTGATGGTTTAATTATACCCATACTAATAAACTTCTTCGGTAACAATTGTTACAAGTATAAAATATTTTTACTTATTTATTAATTTATCTTTAAGTTTTGAGAACAAAATATTATTTTCTAAGTGTATATGTTGAAAAGTATCTGCCTCTACTTCTTCAAGTTTTTGATAGGTAAACATAAAGGTATTACAAACATCAGCTGGTACTTTATACCCACTTGTAATTTTTCTTAGTTCTTTAAGTATATCTCCAGCCCCCTCATGCTCATTTTCCAGCTCTTCTATCGCTGAAATTATTTCCTTCCTCTATTGCCTCTAGTAACGGTCTGTTTCCTCCGCAACAGAAATCAATATTATATTCTTTAAATATATCCATAGCCTTTGGAAAACTTGCTGCTATATAACCTATACTATCTGAACTTTTAAATTTAAACTTACTCATTATTTATCCCTCCAAATCTCTTTTTGATCTCATCATTTATGAGTCAATTATATAAAAGTTCTATTTAATAATCTGTGATTATAATCAAATTTTTAGTTGATTTTAATAACTGCATTTAATCTTCTTTAAATCTATAATGAAGCCATCAATTACAAATTTAAAAGAAGATGTTTTATATAATAAATAATAAATGACTATATAGAACAAAGTAATATGACTCCAGTAGATACTTCTTACCTTGTTGAAAATATTGGTGCTAGCCAAATAAAACTACCTTTGAGAATTAACTACTTTGACGAGGATATGTCAACAAAATTGTGTATTGCTGCAGAAAACGAAATTTGAGGGAGTTTATAAAAGTTTCTTAGATTTTCAAAATACTGAGCTTTAGATTGATAAAAAGTTTTTATAGTGCTGAAGCTTGGAAACATATACCGGAGTGTAAGTCAACTTTCGGCCGTGTTTATCTGAAAAGTAACTCTAATCAATACTTTTCAGATAGTCTATATCCTTTATAATTATTTTTTTATTACCATGAAGTTCAATTATACCCTCGTCCTGCATTCCTGTTAAGGTTCTGCTCACTGTTTCTCTTGTAAGTCCAGCATAACTTCCTATCTCTTCTCTATTTAAAGGTAAGTTCACTGTTATTATATTTCCTTCTTCTTTTCCAAAATCTTTTGCGAGGCTTAAGAGAACTCCTGACACCCTAGATTCTACATCCTTTGTACTTAATCTCTGAACTAAATTTTCAAGGTTTATTAGCCTATCATGTACTACCTCTAATATTTTAAAGGTTATTTCAGGATTTTTCTCTATTATTTTATCAAAGTTTTCCTTAGTTAACGCACATATTGCAGTATCTTCCAAAGCCTCAGCATTAAACTCAACCTTGGTCTTCTTTAATAAGCTTAATTCTCCAACAAAGTCTCCATCAGTAAGTATGTATAGTATCTGTTCCTTTCCTTCCTTTGTATATTTAAATATCTTAACTTTGCCCTTATTAACAATGTATAACTTATCTGATACATCACCTTCAAAAAATATCATTTGTCCTTTTTTATATCTTCTATTTATAACATTACTTGAAATTTCCTCCAACTGTTCCTCCTGCAATGTTGAAAAAATATATACTTTTTTAGCACAATACTTTCCTGTGCACTTCTCACAATGACATGAACCCATCAAATTATTCTCCATTATCTCAGAATCGCTCCTTCCATATCAAGTTTACTCTTTATTACCTTTTAGTTATATTTTAATCGATAAGTGTACTTAAAATAAGCAAAACTACTAATTCTGTAAAAAAATATAGGAATTTATGAGAGTAGAGGTTATAATTTAGATAATATTACTTTAAATGTTAATAAATTTTAACATTTAAAGACTTTATATGAACATAATATTATAAGGGGGAATACTAATTTGAAAAAAGGTTTAAGAAAAACTCTGTTAACTATACCATTGACACTAAGTCTTTTACTAGTTCAAACCTCAGTTCTTGCAGTAGGTCCTTTGAACAGAAATGCAGTCGAAGAAAAATATAAGTGGAGTATTGATGAAATATATCCAACTAAAGCTCTCTTCGATGCTGATTGCCAAAAGATACTAGACACATATATACCTAAATTAAAAACTTTTGAAGGACATTTGACAAGTGCACAAAATATATATGATTGTTTCACTACAAGAGATGAAATGTCGAGAATACTTGATAATTTATATGTATATTCTCATATGAAATCAAATGAAGATGAATCGAACAGTTCCAGTTCAGAAATAAGTTCCTTAACTGATAGTTTAAATTCTCAAGTCGGAACAGCAACAGCTTTTATTCAAACAGATATTCTTGCACAGCCAGAATATAAAATTAAACAATACGAAAATGACCCTATACTTAAAGATTATAAGCATACCATCGATGAATTACTAAAACAAAAATCTCATACGCTTTCACAAGGAGAAGAAGAAATATTAGCAGCAGCTTCTGATATGGCAGGATCGCCAGATGATATATATTCTAAGATTGAAACAGACATGAATGGTTTCTTACCTACAATAAAAGATCCGGATAATAATGATTTCAAAATAACAAATTCGTCATATGCTTCTATGCTAGATAGTAAAAATAGAGAATTTAGAAAACGAGGTTTTGAAGAACTATATAAAGTATACGACAAAGAAAAAAATTCTTTAGCAGCAACATTAAATGCAGAAGTAAAGAAAAATGAATTTTTTGCAAAGTCAAGAAAATACAATTCAGCTATGGAAGCTTCACTCGCAAATGAAAATATACCTGTATCTGTTTATTATAATTTAGTTAACTCTGTCAACAATAATGTAGATACTCTTCACAGGTATGTAAGCCTAAGAAAAAAGGTGCTAGGAGTAGACAAAGTTCACTTGTATGATATGTATGTTCCTTTAACCTCAAATTTTGATATTAAAATACCATATGAAGATGGAAAAAAACTTATACTTAAAGGGTTAGCTCCTTTAGGTCAAGATTATACAGATGTTTTAAAAGATGCTTTTGAATCTAGATGGGCAGATGTTTATGAGACAGAAAATAAATATTCTGGAGCTTACCAATGGGGAACCTATGATACCCATCCATATGTGTTGCTAAATTATGACAATAGCACTGACTCACTGCTTACTACTGCTCACGAATTTGGACATGCAATGAACTCTTACTATACAAATAAAACTCAAAAATATATAAACAGTGGCCAACCTATATTTACAGCAGAAGTGGCCTCTACGTCGAATGAACTATTAATGCTTAGGTACTTAATTAATAATGCTAAAACCGATGATGAGAAGCTTTACTATATTAATAAATTAGCAGAAGATATAAGAAGCACTGTTTATACTCAAACTATGTATGCGGAATTTGAAGAAATGATATATGAAAGAGTGGAAAGTGGAAACGCGTTATCAGCAGATTCCTTAAATGAAATGTGGAAATCTCTTATGACAAAATATTATGGAAACGATTTTCAAGATGACGAACTTGCTAATTTATGGTGGGCAAGAATACCTCATTTTTACATGAATTTTTATGTTTACAAATATGCAACTTCTATGGCGGCTTCAAATCAACTAGTTAAAAACATGAGTGAAGGAACTGATGATAGTAAATCAAATGCTATAAAAAGATATAGAGATTTCCTTGCCTCAGGATCATCAGAGTATCCTATAGAAACTCTAAAAAAGGCTGGTGTTGATGTAACAACAAGTGCTTCAGTAGACAATTTGTTAGATGAATTTAGTCAGTTAGTCGATCAAATGGACCAATTACTTTCAAAACAATAACATAAATTTCTAAATATTTTTTATTATGTAAGAATATATTTCATGGAATTACTTTTCCAAATCCTTGTATCATTTATTACCAACTAACCTATAAATCTATTAAAAGTAAATGTAGTTTATGATAAATCATAAATTTTTTACTGTAACAAATTTATGATTTTCCTCATATGCTGTTATTGTGTAAGCAACTTATTCAAGGAGGAAAAGATCAACTATGGCTAAAGACAATAATATGTACACAACAAAATGTCCACCAATGCACCAATGCATTCCACAGGAATTGGTAATAAAAAATGTAAGATTAGCAGCTGCATATGTACCTTATCAAAATCTTTGCAATGTTTTCTCTCCTATTGAAGCTCTTAAGCATGGAACTGTTTTTCCTGAGCTTTTTAGCCCTTATGACGGTAAACACAAAAAATGTCGAGAATCCGAAGAGTAGAAGGGGGTACTATTATGAAATATGAAATGAATAGAAAAGATCTTTTAAAAGAAATTACTGTCGTAGATTTCTCCATAATAGACCTCCATTTATATCTTAATACTCATCCAAATGACGTTAATGCCCTTAAGATGTATAACTCACTAGTAATGCAACTTAAAGCATTAAAGCAGAAATATGAGAAATGCTACGGACCGTTAACTTACGGTTCCTATAGCGCTTGCCCATGGCAATGGATGAATGAACCATGGCCATGGGAATATGAGGCCAACTTTAAGCTTGATAGAGATAGAGGGGAGATGTAATATATGTGGGAATACTCAAAGAAACTAGAATATCCAGTAAAAATTAAGAATCCTAATCCTAAAGCTGCAAAAATAATTATTACTCAATATGGTGGACCAGATGGAGAACTAGCTGCATCCCTTAGATATTTGAGTCAGAGATTTTCAATGGTTACACCTCAGGCTATAGCAACATTAAATGATATAGGTACGGAAGAATAATCACCATGATGTTGTAAGTTATGGACAGATTATTGTTTATAAAATTAATTGATTTATCTAGAAATGAAATTAATTTTCTTAAATTTGTTTTTTCTACAATATCTAGAAGGAAAATCTAAAATTTTGTAGAAATTAATAAGTTGAGTAACTATTACTTAATTTTTTATTAAGGAGGATGTATAAATGATGAAGATTTTCAAAAAAAATCTAGTAAAAATGACAATGAAGATGGTAGGTTCCTTAGCTTTATTTTTAGGAGCAATGGTTATCGTTCCAACCTCGCTTGTTGGTTCTCATCAACCAAAATGTCCTGACGAACTATTGAAATAATAAATTAAGATTTTTCCACAGAAATTTTCATAAATGTTGTGGATGAAAATTTTTGTGGAGAATTTTCATGCATTAATTTTTTTATCACATCCTCTATATAAGAAGTCTATAAGCAAGCATAGGAGAAAATATATGGATATCCTAAAGGAAATAATATTGGATTGCATCGAAGCATTTCTTTTTTTATTAGTTTTTGAAGCATTATACAATAAAAAACGATTTATAGTACAAAATAAAATTAAAACAGGTTTATTCTGTGCATTATATATTTCTTTAAATTTGATGACTCAAGTCTATATACCTAATATTTATCATACATTGTTTCTTTCATTTTTTTGTATTTTATCACTAACCCTAATTACTCAAATAAGAATTTTTTCTTCAGTAATTACATTTTTTTTATTTCTTACAATAATTTTTATTACCGAAAATTTTACCCAAACCATTGAAATGTTTTTGTTTAACATAAATTTAAATCAAATTTTTTTAACTCCGCGTTATTTGTGGATTTTTTTAATAACTTGTAAATCATTACAAATACTTATTGTCGTAATTATTTTTAAATTCAATTCATATTTTACTAAATTTAATTTATTTGAAAAAGAAGGAACTCTTTTTTTAAATTTAATAATTCAAATAGGTATTTTCGGTCTCTTTATACTTAGTGTTAATTTTAGTGTTTTTGATATAAATAATGTTAAAACATATAATACTATTATCTTTATTATATATTTTGTATTTTTATTAATATCCTTTAAAGATTTAAGAGAAAGGGAGAAAATTATAAATATAAATAATAACTACAAAGTTCAAGAATATCAAATTAAAACCATGGAAGAAATAATCAATATTATAAGAAAAGAAAAACATGATTTTGCTAATCATATTAATGTTATAAGAGGTTTATGTCTATTAAACAAGCCAAATACTGTTGAACGAATAAATGATTATGTTACAAAAATTTCAGAAACATTACATTCATCTTTTAAATATTTAGATACAGGAAATGATTACTTAGATGGACTGTTATCTATAAAAAATAACTATGCAATAAAAAATAATATAAATTTCGAAGTAATTATTGACGAACCCTTTAGTTCAATAAAAATTAGAGAAGATGAGTTAATAAGTATCGTCAGCAACCTTGTGGATAACGCATTTGAATCTTTTCACTCCAAACCCGATACTGAAAATAAAGAAATATTTATTACTACTTTTAAAGAAGATAAAAAATTTTGTATTGAAGTAACTGATAACGGTGATGTCATTCCAGAAAGTATAAAAAGAAAAATTTTTGACAAAGGATTTTCTACAAAAACCAAGGAATCAAATGACCATGGATTTGGACTATATATAACTAGACAATTGGTCGAACGAAATAATGGTACTATATCCGTGGAGAGCATTCCAGAAAGAACTGAATTCTTAGTTGAATTTAGACTAGAGGAATAAATAAATGGGTAATTTTATAAGTTGTTTAGTAAAAGAAATTTCTAAAACGAACTCTCAATTTTCAGATTTAGAATTAAAAAAGATGGAATATGGTTTAACCTGCCTTTGGGATGAAATAACAAAGCTTATTCCATACTTTATCATATTTTGGTTGTTTTCTGTACAAGGATACTACATAGTTACTCTTATATTTTTTTGTCCTATTAGATTGTTTACTGGCGGTTATCATGCTAAGACTTACTGGGGCTGTTTTTTTATTAGTTTTGTTATATTTTCTTTAATAATTGTTATTGGAAAATATATTTCATTTAATACTACCATATTAATAGCAGCACTGATTATTTCATTTATACTCGTTTGCATTTATTCTCCTGTAGACAATATTAATAAGAGAATAAAAAGCAAAGAAACAAGAATGAAGCTTAAACGTTTTTCTATAATAATTACTTTTTGTTTAAGTCTACTATGCTATTTCATTCCATGCAGATTTTTACCTACTGCTGCACTTTCAATTATTAGTGCTACAATGTTAATGATAATTGGAAAAACAAATGATACTTGAGCTTTATACTAACAGCGAAAAGCAAGAAGATGAGGAATATAAAAGATTAGCTGCTGGAAATTCTTTAGAAATTGGCTAAGGGATTATAAGCTAACCTGGAATCTAAGAATGCGACAAAACATACTGAAAATACTTGATAAAATAGATAATTAAAACTTACAACATGATGGTACCTAAGAATAGGTACCATCTAGAGCATTAACTAATATACTTTTTTATCTTCTTATATACATAACTACACCATACACTTAACTTATATGCAGGTAATATGTTTCCAAAGTTGAAGACACATATAAAAATTTTATTGACAATCTTTTAAAGTTATAATTATAGTTTGAATTTGTCAGTAGCCTCCTTTAAAGCTTCTGACATTTCATTTAACTTTTGAGCTGAATTTGTAACTAGAGTAATTCCATTCACTTGTTCATCTATAATAGCACTTACTTCTTCAATAGCCGCTGCAGAAGATGTAGATATATTTGAAATTTCACTTGTAGATACTATAATACTTTCTTTTTCAATCTTCATTTTTTCTATTTCTTTAATAAGTACATCATTTGCAAGCTTCATATCAGTTATAAGTTTAGTAACATTTTGAAGGCTTTTCTGAGCATCCTCAGCAAAATCTTTATTCTTTATAGATAATTCATTGGAATTTTTCATTTCATCCATACTAATATCTATTTCACTTTGAATTTCTTTTACTATTGTTCCTATTCTATCTGTAGAAACCTTAGTTTCCTCAGATAATTTTCTTATTTCATCAGCTACCACTGCAAAGCCTTTTCCACTTTCCCCAGCTCTAGCAGCCTCAATAGATGCATTTAATGCGAGTAAGCCAGTCTGATCAGATATATTCTGAATCACATCAATGATTCCATTTATATCTTTCGATTTATTTGTTAAAATCGTAATTGTATTGTTTAAGCCTCGAGTCGCTTCCCCAAGTCTTTCTATATTATCAAGTAGTGTTTTCATTTTTTCACTTACATATACACTTGAAGAGTTTCCATCTTCCATATATGCATTAAATTCATCAATCTTATTTAATAACCAATCAATAGTCAAACTAAAGTTGTTCATATTATCATTAGCTCCATTAGCCATTTGCGATTGCTTGATGGAATTATCTGTAATTTCTTTCACTGTACGAGATACATTTTCTGAAGATTCTGTCATCTGTTTCATTTCATAAAATAATTTTTCAGAAGATTTATTCACCTCATCAACAGTTTGATTAGAAGCACTAATAAGTCCTTTTATCTTTATACTCATGTTATTTAAACTCAAACCTAACTGTGCAATTTCATCATTTGATTTCATTTTAGTAGCTGCATCAAAATCTCCATCAGCAATTTTCTTTAGTAATCCAATAGGCTTTATAATTCTCAAATTAATAAAATATATAACCACAATAGAAACAATAAGTATAAGTAATAAACTAAAAATAATATTACCCAAAAGTAATTTCTTTAGTTGGTTATTCACATAACTTTTATCAAAAGTTATTTCAATTACCTTGTTGGGACTTATTAAATGATCTACTCCATCAGACAAATCTACAAAAACATACTTTGTAAATATCAAATTACTTTTTTGTACTTCAACAACTTTCTCTGTCTTAGCTCTTTTGCAATTTTTAACAATTTCAGGTGTGGTATTATACTTCTCAGTTGAATTCACGAAAGGATTACCATTCTCATCATATATATGCACATCTTTTACAAAATTCAACTTTCCTTTTAATTCTTGTGTTATCATAACAGGGTCCATATCTTTTACATACTTCCCCAACTCGGAAGCTTGATAACCAAACTCCAAAATATATTTATGATCTGGTGATGGCATATAAATCCACTTATTCAAAAGCCCTGTAAGTACATCTGGTTGAAGTCTAGTATGATATACTTTATTGCCTATACGTATTTTATTAAGTTTATCTGCTACAGCATCACCTAAAGCTTTTTTATAATTTACTCCTCTAGCAGCATCTTGTGTTGTTTTAACTACTGTATTATTTTCATCAATAATAAACACATCTACATTAAAATCTGCCTTTAACTTGTTAATATCAATTTTTTCTATGTCACCACCAGCTTTATTATAATCATCTATAAATACTTCCATTTTCTTTTCTAACTCTGGTTCAATCTTTTTTTCCAGCATAAAATAGCCTGAATTTATCAGCTTAATTTCTTGAACCAAATCTTTCTCAACTTGTTGCTTTGAATTTTCAAAGGACTGATTAAGCTGATTTTTAAGGGAAAAATAATTAAAAAATGAACTGATAATTAAACCTATTATAACAATTGGCATTATTTGTATCATTATTCTATAGCCTAATCTATTTCCTCTAAACATAAAATTAACCCCTCCTATGAATTATTTCTATAGGAATATATGACCCATCATATATCTTTAAGGATTTAAGAATTTGCATAAACCTATCAGTAATAAATTTTCTTCTCATTTTACTATTACATGGAAGTCCAAAAATCGTAACTGTTTGTCCTTTTTTAATTTCCATATTGCTTAAAGCACCTTTATCTGTCATATAACAAATTAAATCTGGTGCCATAGCCCAAGGATTTTTTGTATTTTCATTAAGGTATGCAAATAGATTTTCATTTTCATAATTAATTGTTACGACGTCACCTGATTTATTTTTAACCTTCACAATACCTATGTTGAAACCGCCACCTTGACCACTTGAAGCAGCTTTAACTTCTATAACTTCTGATTCATCAAAAGTAAAGTATTTGATTTTATTATTTTTAAACCAGCTCTTTAAGTTTTCTATAGATTTGCCAGTCTGACTTCCATCAACTATAACCTTTCCAATATTATGAGCATATTTGAGAGTGTCTGGAATTACTCCTTCCTCAAGTTTAGATTGAGGAATATAATACATTGATAAAGCACCAACTTGTCCAAAATCTTTAAGATCTATCATGTTTCTAGCAGCCTCTTCCATAAGGTCTGCTTGAGCTTTCCCATCTGGTAACTTAACTTTATCTAAGGAAATTGAAACTGCATAGGATGGAAATTTTTCAGTAATAGAATTTACAAGTGCTGCTGGAGATGGAGATATATTAGCCATTGCTAGTGTTGTAGTTTCAAGTTGAGGCACTGCTCTTCCAGCACCATCTGCATCTATGACAGGTATTCCTAATTGAGATGCTACTAACATAGGAACTAAAGAATTTACAGCTCCTACCTCTATCGGTAAGCAATAACTAAAATTATTACCTTTGATTTGTTGAAGCAATTCGAAAGCTCTCTTTGGCGATGTAAAATCTGCTGATTCTTTTAGAGCGCTAGGTGCTCCCATTAGAGCTACTACAGCTCCAGATTCTCCGCTTTTAACATCACTTACATTTTTTATTTCTACATATGAAGTATTAGTAAAAATATTTTCTTCAATGATATGAGCATCTTCAATGCCTCCTCCTCCTCCACTTCCTAAAAAAGCAGCTCCTTGAATTATATATTCCATATCTTTCTTAACTAAACATGTTAACTTTTTTTCCACAATAATTCCTCCTTCTATGTATCATTAAAATAAAAACATTTTATTTTCGACATACAAACTCTCTACAATTTGAATTGTGTATAAATTCTTCAAATTATTCATATACTTAATAGAATATTGTTTTTTGATGTTAGTACTATGATATCACAATCTCTATTTTGTGTTAATATAATACTTGTCTTCTTTTTTTTACTTATTGTTACATAAAAAGACATATAAAGTTTTTTCTATTTTTAGTTACCTTTTGATTCCCTGATTTCTATATAGATAAACACAACCAGACACTTAACTTATACGCAGGGATGTGTTTACAAAAATGAAAGAAGGGAATCAAAAGGTAACTAAAAATAGAAAAAACTTTATATGTCTTTTTATGTAACAATAAGTAAAAAAA
>NZ_JAEEGC010000058.1 GCF_019207025.1 Clostridium thailandense
TTCAGCTTTGGTAACATCTCCCTGCGTATAAATTTACTTTCTGGTGTGGTTATCTATATCTTTTACTCCAATTTCAAAAAACCCTTATCCTTTAACTGGAATATCATACACATCAATAAATAAATTTAAATTTTTATTAAGCTCCTCTATTACCTTAAAGGCTGGCTCTAAAGTTTCCTCTATACCATCAATAAATAAATCTACATGAAATTTTAAGGTTGTCCCAAGCTGTCTTCCATTTGGAGTTACCGGCGGCAGTGCAAATGGCCTTAGTTGTATTTTAGTTCCAGCTCTAGCACTATCTCTAACAAACCATGCAAGAAATTCGAGGCTTTTAAGACTTTCTATTGAAACAATTCCCTGTAACTTTAAAATTGTATTACTCTTTCTTGAAAATCTAAAAATTCTAAAAGACTCTCATCATAAAACTCTTCTATTTCACATAAGTCCTCAAAGATAGTGCAAAACTCGTTTGCAAAACTACCTGCTCCTATTTCTAAAAGATACTCAAGATATTCCTCAGGAATTTGAGGATATTCTTTTCGAAGTTCTTCTAGTTTGCCAAAACTTTTTTCGAAATAACAAATCTATTTTTTTATAGTTCATAAAGAATTCCTCTCTTAATTGCTTCTGCCAATCCCTTTGGATTTTCCCAAGCCATAGAATGTCCTGCTGCTTTTACAACTTCAATATTTATATTGTGTTTTTTAAGTTCAGTTTGGTCATGGTCTGGTAAAGATTTTTCACCAAAAATGAAGGTTCTCTTACATTTCAATGAGTATAATATTTCACGCCATGATGGCTCTGCTCCAGCAACTGCTGACTTTGAAATTCTACTTGCTGCTGTAGAAGACCAAATTGATAATGTGGCCGTCCACATAGAGTTTTCAATAGAATTTTCATTGACAATTTCATCAAATGCTCCATTTACAAAATCTTCTTCTTCATAGCTTCCAAATTCATAAGTTGAGGAGCCTGGACTACTTTTATCTAAATTAGCTTCACTAAGAATAATTGACTCTATATTATCCCCACATTTGCTAGCAAGTTCAAGGGCGATAGCTCCACCTAAACTATGTGCGAAAATAATAAACTTAGAAAGCTTTAGGTCTTGTACAAAATTATACAAATAATCTGCATGTTCTTTTACAGTATATAAATAATTATCTGGTTTATCACTAAATCCACTGCCAAGTAAATCTATTAATATTCGTCTATGATTTATTAAATCGGTTTGTGCTGCTACTTCAGGATAATCAAAAGACCCAGCACAGCCTAAGCCGTGGATGAATAATATAGGTGTATCTTCACCAGGTAAGTCATGATATCTCATCTTATTTTTCATGTTATCTACTATATATTCTTTCATAAAATATTCCTTTCTTTTAATGCCTTCAAAGCACAAAATTAATTAAACTACTTTTATTTTTCTTCTCTCCACTTATCATTAGTTCCTGTTTTAGAAGCTACAGCTTTATTTACCTGATAAAGAATTTCACTAACAAATCTTTCAGGTAAAATAGATAATTGTACCATGTTTTGATCCTGCGTTTTCTTATTTATATAAGCATATTTTGAAATGGTTCCTAATTTATAAAAACACAAATCATACACTGTTATTTCTTCATTTTCACAGCCTACAGCTACACCACTGAAATTTAATCCAACCTCTACTTTATAGTTACTATCTTCTTTATAAAAGGCATAATAACCGCCACCGTCTCCAATGGCTCCTTTACTCCAGCCAAAACCTGTCAGCTTACCTAATAAAGATAAACCATTTAACATAATGCCGCCAAAACGCTCTATGGTATTTCCTTGTTTTTCTTCTTCTGTAAGGGTAAAAATTTCTCTATTCAGCTGTTCAAAGGGCTGTTTTATTTCATAGTTTTCAAATTGTTCCTTCCATAAATCCATATCCTCATTATTTAATTCTATAGGATGAACAATGCCTATTATCATTCCATCCTCTAATTCATATTCTTCCTCATCTTTAGTGTTAAAGCTGCCGTCTTCCATATATCTAAAGCTGTCTGTTAAGGCATTATCTTTATAAATACCCCAAACAAGACCTATAGCAAACTTATGCATGATAGGATTTTCAACAAAAAGCTTTACCCAAGAGTCTTTTTTCCATTTTCTATTGCTGGACAAAGCCATTTCAAGACGAATAGTTTGTATATTTATAACTGTCTTTAGCTGCTTTTTCAAATTTTTAAATTCTTCAGCAGCTTCCTTTGCCCGAGCTTCATCATCCTTCTTAGCTATAGCTGGAAGATTTTTAAGCTTTTTGTGACCTTCGTCGGTTATTTCTAAAGTAAGCTCTTGCGTAAGGGTTACAGTAAATTTTCTATCTCCATAATCAAATACTCTTTCTCCTCTTATATCAAAGCCTAAGTTTGGAACTATTCTATCAGAAAGCTCCTCTATATCTACCCCCATTTGTTCTGCTGCAAACTTAAGAGCTGAAGCTGCCGCAGTTTTAACCTGCTTAAATTTAAACTTTCTAGATATGTTATCTACTATTATTAAAGCTTCATTGCTGCCATTTAATGCAAGGGCCTTTACAGCTTCACTGGCTATTGCTCCTCTTGAATTCTTAGGCCAATCTTCTATATTCTTTTTAAGTAAACTTATTACTTCATAATCTCCATAGACCGAAGCAAAAGGAAGTACCCATTTTTTCTTACTTTCTGCACCAGCATCTAGCCATCTTTGTAAAACTTCTAAGGCAAACTTTGATAAATCCTTTTTATCTAAAAGTTCTCCTACCTTTAAAGCTTCACTACTTAATCCAATTTCAACACAGGAAGCATAACATAGCAGCATATATTTTATAATCTCATCTTCAGCATAAGCTTCATTATCCTTAAATCTTACCTTTGTCAAAGTGTCACAATTCAGCCATCTTAAGGTCGCTGCTTTATTACCCTTTAAACCTTGCTTACAGTATTCTAAAATATCTAATTCTTCCTTATTTTCCTCCAAAGCACTTTCTAGGTTTAAAGCTTCTCTTAAAAGAGCTTTTATCTTCTCACTTTTTTCTACTTCCAGCGCTTTACTTAGAGCCTCCAGCACTTCTTCATCACTGCTCCTTAAAAGCACCTTTACTGCTGCTTCCCTAATTGCTTGTTTTTTAGAACTTAAACTAGGTATCACTAGTCGCTGCCCTGTCTTGCTAGAACTTAAAAGTTTTATCGCTGTTTCCCTTACCACTTTAGAAGAATCTCCTAAATACCCTATAAGAACTTTTGCACTTTTTTCTCCAGCAAGAGTTTTATTTAAGATTTCTAATATACCTTTTCTGCTTTCAGCCTCACAATTAGGTATATTTTCTATTACCTCTTCTTCTTTTGTTTTCATTAGCTTTTCTATAATTGCAACTGCTTGGCTACTTAAGTTGCTTCTAGTATAGTTACCAAAAGCACAATATCCTAGATAATATATATAATTTTTAACAGAAGCTCCCGAGCTTTCTAGGAATTCTATATAGGAATTCAAATCATCTTCTGAGATTTTCTTACCCTTATACTTAAGATAATCATTATATATATGCCTTAGTATAGCTGGATTTCCTATGGCAATAAATATGTCCATAGCTCTTGAAAATATTGGTGATACATCCTTCAGCCAAAATAGGATTTTAGAACAGTTAAAAGAATACAGGTAAATATCTCTTTTTCCGAAGAGGCCTTCTAGTGACTTATCTATATCACTAAAGAGAATGTCACCTTCTAAATATTGTAAAAAATTTTCATAAACATTTCTTTCAATATTATTCTTATCCATAAAGATGGAGAAGTTATGTACGAAAACCTCTTCTGCATCACTTAAAAACTCCTTGCCTTCCCCCTTTTGCCAGAGAAGAAAAGCCATATAAGCTTTATTAATTCCAAAACACATTGACGCAGCCTTTTTAAATTCTTCCCTGTGATTATCCACCTCTTGTTTTAGTTCTTTTTCAAAGCTATAATCATAGCTTATATTGTTAGTCTCTCCAAGCCATGCAATATACAGTTCTCTTTTAATTTGAAGCATATCTAAAAGATTTGATATAACATTATATCTATTATATTTGAGATAGTTATGAAGAGCACTAAAGAACTCTTTATAAGAAAATAAAGCAGCAAACTTAATAAATCTTCTGGACATTTCTGATTGGATACATGTAGTACAACTAATTCCTATGAGGAATCTAAAAATATATTTATTAAGATTTAAAACTAATTTACCATTGCTTTTTAGAGTTTCTACAGTTTCCTCTAAATTTGAAGTTTCTCCTTTTAAGTAGTTAATTAAAAGTTCTTCTTCCATTTCTGATATATTATTATTAAATAAATTTTCTACTGACTTAATCATATCTTCTTCTAACCAGTGGAAATATTCTTCTTTTTCTTCCTTATAAGCTAAATAAGTTATTATTATAGCCTGTTCATTTATTTCACTTATGTGAATTGCTTCTAAAAAGGAGTCCTTATATTTTTCATAAAGGCTATCATAGAATGAAATAAAATCACGACTTAAAGTTCTTTCTTTTTCAGTAATAGATGTAGCATAATACGCTATAACAAAGGTAGCGCTTAAACCATATTCTAAGAATTTTTTAAAATATGAAGTTCCAGGATAATAGGTTGTTTTATCTAAAACAGAAAATAGAGATGCTTTTCCCATTTGAAATAGCATTTTTAAATACTTTGATAAAAGCTCACCTGCTTTATGCTTATTCAAAGACTTGTATACACTGACTACTTCCTCTACTACTTCAGCCTTTAACTGTTTCATATCTATACTTGGAAGCTTCTTAAAGAATTCTTCTTCTTTGACGCTTTCTTCAGCATATTCTTTAAAGCTATCAATAATCTCATAAGATAAATCTAAATCCAATAGTACATTATTTATTTTCTCTATTAAATGTTGTTCCAATCCCATTTTTATTGACACTCCTTTTTATAACACTTAAATATAATATAGTTCCATAAGTAGCAAAGCTTATTGCTAACTATAAATTTTAATACTTGCAGTCTTAATTTTATTATTTATATACATCATTTCTAATTTATTAGCAGCAGTCCCAATTGTACAACACCTTTGTGAAATCAAGTTTCTTCAAATCTTCTTCACTTATAAAAAAGTTTGCTACTCCACCATCTCCAAACATTAAGTCACATTCCTTTTCACAATCAAGTTGAAGCAGTAAAGTATCATGATTATTTAAATCTTCACTGTCTCTTGGATCAGCTTGAGTAAAAAAAGGATATCCTCCTATTCTGGAGCCGTCAGCATTTAATTTTTCCATGTAATCATCATCTTCTTCATCTGTTAACCACATATCCTTGTACACATCATTAAATCTATAATCATCCCAAGGTATTGGCATATATTCTAATGAAAAATTCATTTTTCCTTCATTAGCAAAAGGCATATACCAATCTTCTTCTAAGTCGCCTAAAAACGAAAAATCTTTTATTAAATTTTCCTCACTTTTTACAACATGTGGTATGTATATAACCCTAAAGGTATCCTGCACACATGGATTGTCAAAATCAAGCCCATACATATCATCTGGTAGTATAAAAAACTGTAATATACCTTTTTGTGGAAAAGCTTCTATTGGAGGAATTTCTTCAAAATTAATTTGAGCTAATAATCTTAAGTATTCTCCATTAGATGCCTTTGGATATTCCATTCCAATCTCTAGATATGGATCTCCTCCTAGTTTACTTTCCCACAGCATGTTTTTTTGTTTCTGGAATTTTATCTTTATATAAGGTTTTATAGTTTTTTCTATACTATCACGATATTTTTCCAAACTTTCTGGTAATTCTACAATTGAATTCTTCATTATTCCTCACCTATCCTTAAATAAATTTTTATACTCTACTACAATACCTTTATAAAATTAATTTTTCACATCACTATTTATATTCTTCTTTGTAATTATATATTTTAATTGTTCTAAAAACTTATTTTTTGTCTCCTCAAATATGTCCCTATTAATTATATCCTACTTGATTATGGATTCATAATTATATCCAGCATTTTTTCAGTATTATTAATAAATTGTTTCATAACTTGAAAATGCTCCGTAGCTTTATATCCTACTTTTCTAAATTCACCTTTCAACTCATATATTAAGGCATCAGGATAATACATTTTAATAGGAGCATCAGTTCACAAGCTTTTTGTTCTATTTATCTTATTATCTGATAGTTCAATTTTCGTAACTTTTAGGTATTACAACATTAAAACACTATAAAATTCAATTTGAATAATACAGTGTTTTTATAAATTGTTAGTATTTTTTAAATAAGAAAGATACAACAGATCCAAAAGTTAAAATTTGCAAACTATAATACACGATAATGAGGAATAATATCTTCATAGGTACCATCTTTCATTAAAAATCCATTAGGAATAATGCCTAATTTAACAAATCCAAGTTTTTCGTATAGGCGAAGTGCATATTCATTTGACTTAACTACTGCATTAAATTGCAAAATCTTAAAACCCAATTCTTTTGCTTTATCCATACAATGGATAACAAGTTTTTCACCAATATGATGACCACGCATACCCTTTTTTACTGCATAACTTGCATTACAAATATGCCCACATCGTCCAAGGTTATTTGGATGAAGTATATACAGACCAACAATTTCTTTACTACCCATATCATAGGCAATACCAGTAAATGATTGATGTGAAAAAAAATCATCTCCACTACCCTCTGTCAATAAATCCATTTGCGGAAAGGCAATACCGTCTTGAACGACCTCATTCCAGATATAAATTGCTTCTGCAACATCATTTTTATCATATGCTTTTATTTTAATATTCACGTGTATCTATCCCCCTTAAAAATAACTTATAGTATGTCTATTTTATAAATAATCAATCTGAAAGTCCAATTGATAAATTATTATTTGTCTCTTATAAAATATAGTAGTTACTTTGTTTTATCTAACTATTCCGATTTAATCTATATAAAAATTGTACCACATTTTCCATATACTTTCACAGTTACATACAAAACATAGGAATTTTTAACACTGCATTATTTCATTTTCAAAGATCATAGTTCATATTTCAATTTTCAGCATTTACGTCGTATAATTTGGTGAATTAAGTAAGGACATCTCTCTAGCAAATTCCTCAAGAGACATAGCTCCCATATAATTTTGAAAATCTATAGGCTCATATTTTTTATGAACCTTTGAATTAAGCTGATTTAAATAATGATTTTCAAAAATATCCAATTTTAACCAAATGCAATCATCAAGCCTTACATACATCCTCTAGCTTTTTCTACCTCTAATTTGCTTTTTACGATTTGGACGTAGTTATTCAAAAGAAAATACTTTTCAATAATATCTCTGTTAGTATAGTTAATATCATGTCTTTTTGTTTCCTGTGCTTTTGCTATTTCCTTCAGCATGTCTGCTGCAAAAACTAAGCCTATATTTTCACAGTTTTCCGCAACCTCTTCTGCAGCCTTTATACTTCCTGTATTTACCACATTAAATCCGCTTATAAGGATACTTTCAAGAATAGCCTCAATATTTTCAATAAGAAAATATAAATTATCATACTTTTCCATACAATACTCCTTTTATATAAAAAACTTACAGTGTCAAGTTCTCAATACTCATATCTTCATAATAAAGGGTAATAGGCATAACACTAAGCTTTCCGTCAATTATATAAGCTTTTACAAGAATACCTTCAGGGTATTTTTTTAACCTATCTATTCTTTCAAGCTTTTGTATTATGGCTTTTGTTTCCTTAGAGAAATTTACTATCATATTAATTTCCTTGCCTTCTTTATCATAAAGAGCCATGGTAAAACTCTGCTTTATATTATCAAAATTACTTTTTCCAAATTCCTCTGGTTTGATAATGTAAAGATTGGAATTTTCATTTTGTGTGCCCATGAAAGTCCTTGGATAACCTTCTAAAAGCTTATACCATTTATTTACAAAAATATCTTTTAAATTCAATTTATGTATATCCGTTACTTCTAGAACTTCCCCTCTGCTTTCTTCACTTGCCGAAATTCTATTTTCACCATTGATTTTCCCCTTGGAAAGTCTTATATGACATTTAGATATATCATCAGTATTTCCTTCAATGCCAAAGCTTGGAGTATAACTATATGCTGTTTGTGAATTCTTCTTTTTATTATCATAATAAGTGGGTCTGGAATTTGTGTAAGTAAATATACTACCTCTATTTTCCTCATAGTAATAATAGGTTATACCTTCATATCCCGATTTTGAACTCCAGCTTTCTGCACCAATTCCATATAAATCAATAGTCGGTATATCATAATAGGAAGATTTATGTTCTCCACATAAATTGTAAAGCATTTCCTCATCCTTACAACTTTCTATGGCTGAAGCTGCTGCATATATCTTTGATAACTTATTTCTAAGACTTCTAGTGGAAAAAGAAGCATTCTTTTTAAAATAAAGGTCCAGCTCACTTTTAACAGCTCTTAAGCTTTTTTCTAAATTAGGTATATTATAGTTATGGCAGAGAAGAGCAGTGCTTTCAAGCTTTTCTAAAGTACTCTCCGGCATCCTTGAAAGGCCCATAAAAAGTATATCTTCCATTAGTTTTTTTACTGTTTTAGCCGCTTCACTATAACTCTCCTTACCCAAGCTGCTCTTTTTATTGAAAAGCTTTAAATCCTCTTCTTTAATCAATTTTTTATACAGCTGATACTTCAGAATTCCTTCTACTTTATGTCTGCAAATTTCCTTACTCTTGCAGGAACACATAGCTTCTTCAAGAATTTCTTTTTCTGAAATGCCTTCTTTATTATTTGCCATAATTTTAACTATATAATTTTCTTCTTTAAATCTTATAGTAAGAATAGATCCTTCCTCAATTTGAGCTTCTATTCCAAATTTTATCCTCTTTACTGCTTCATTAAAAATTTTTTCTCCAATTATCTGTGGAAGATTATGTGTGTTTATATTTAAAAGCTTAGTAAAATCGAAACTTTTATTTTCAGTCTGTACTTCTGAATTTTCAGAAACTGACGGGCATATGATATTTATGTTATTTTTTAAATACATATATGACATTACTACATGTTTGCAAAGGCTTCTTGAAGGACAGCTGCATTTATATTCTTTAATATTATCCTTTAAAAAACAGATTGTATCATCTGCCAAGGTACATTTTACAGCCTCCTCTTCTATTTCAATATCCACTTTATTAGAAGCTTCTAAATCCTTTTTAGCCCTGTTTACTATGCCTTTGTTACTTATTCCTATTAAATATTCTTCATCAATAGTAAGTAAAAAGTTTTTCATTTTTTCTAAGAAATTATCTCTGCTATCCATTTCGAAAGCCCTCCCGGAGTTACTGCAGCCACCTTCGCACCTAAAGCTGCCATTTTTTCACCAGCGCTTCTGTCATATACAGGTTCTGCCTCCATATCAAGTGCCGTAAGCACCATAAGCTTTGCTCCTGTCTCTATAATGTCCTTTGCTCTAGCATACATGCTGCCATAGCCGCCTCCTTCATAAAGATCTGTTACCAATATTACTATGGTTCTATGGGGGCTTTCTATTAATTTGCTGCAATACTGAAGAGCCTTTCCTATATTTGTTCCGCCCCCTAGTTGAACACTCATTAAAGTTTGCACCACATCATCTACATAATCAGTAAGATCTACTACCTGAGTATCAAATATAACAAGATTTGTTTTAAGCATTGGAAGCTTCGCAAATATTCCAGCCATGACAGCACTGTGGATAACAGAATCCAGCATACTTCCACTTTCATCTACAGCAATTATCACTCGCCAAGGGTTAGTAGGCCTCACTCTTTGATTAAAATATACTCTGTCCACTACAAGAGACTTGGTTTCCATATTATAATTTTTTAAATTCTGCCTTATAGTTCTTTTAAAATCTATATTTCTTGAAGATTTTATTCCACCATATCTATTTTTATCTATCCTGCCATAAATAGCTACCTTTATATCCTGCTCCATCTTCCTTGCTATTTCTTCTGCTGTAATTTTTACAATTCTTTTTGCTGTTTGAAGAACATCCCCATTCATAAGGTGCTTCATCTGAAGTATATTTTTAAGAAGCTCTGTGTTGGGCTCCAGCTTTTCAAGGACACTTTTGTCTGTGAGTAATTCTTTTATATTATATTTATCTAAAGCATGCATCTCTAAAATCTCCACTGTTTTTTTAGGAAATAGTTCTTTTATTTTTGTAATCCAGCTGGGAACTGTAAGACTAGATGGCTCTAAAGAGCCTCTGCTCTTTTCTCTTTCCTTTCTTACTCCTCTTTCTTCTCCATATTCTCTTTCATATAAAAACTCTAATAAGGCATCCATATCTGCGTATTTTACATTTTCCTCTGAAAAACTTAAATTGTTACCTGAATATTTTCCAAGCACAAGTCTCCATCTATTTAGTGCCTTTATATCATCCTTCATTTATCAAACCCCATTCCTTTAAGGTGTCAACTCCAAAGCTATCTAATTCTAGTGCAAACTTTAACTCCTCTGGAGCTGCAGCCTCTACATCAAATAGCTTTCTTTCACTTATCTCATAATAATCTGCTAAAGCTTTACCTATAGAATCAATTTCTCCTGGAGTAAAAAAGCTAAAAGAAAGTCTAAGTTCCGGCAAAAGTCTTAAAAAATTCTCTTCCTCCATGTTTTTCATAACATTATCTATAGCTGTAAGCATTTTTGCTTCACTTAGAACTATATCTCTTGCTGTAGAAAATAATCCTTTAAGGAAGGCTGCAGACTTTAAGAACTTATCTCCAGTTCCATATAGATAACCTTCTGCCTTTTTTATAATATATAAACTATCTATCTCATTAACTCCTAAAAGCAGTCCCAGTGCAGCTCCTTCTACTGCTGCATTTCCAGAAACTCTATCTGTAAGAGAAAACAATGCTTCCTTAAATATATCTATATCTGAATTGCTTTCTAATGTTATTTGATATATATTCTTTAGCTTGTCTATAACTTTATTTTCCTCTTCTTCCGGCACTGCATACAGCTCTGGAATTAAAGTCACTGCCTTGTTATAAGCTTGTAGTAGAAGTTCTTTTATGTCACAGCTTTCTTCCCCTGAAAACAACATTGTTCCATTATATAAAAAACATATATTATATGCACAGTGAGCTACAGAATAAAAGCTTCCATCTTTTATTATTATTTCTTTCATATCTGGCAGCACTTTTAAAATTATTTGATAATACCCCATCATAAAAGCTTTAATAAGCAGCTCTGAAACTTCGCCGCTTTCATTTTTATTCTTTGTAATTTCTTTTAATAGAAGGGTTTCTACTGCTTCTTTTACAGTTCCACCATATACAGAGTTTTCTATAAGACCGCTTTCTACTTGAACATTCCATTTATATTTAAAGGTTTCTCTTATAAGATTAACATTCTTCTTATTTATAAAATCTGGCCCTTTAATATTCTTACAAAAGCCTATATTTAAAAAGGACATTCTATGAAGAAAATAACTTATCTCTCTATGTCTGCTGCTTTTATAAAGGTCTAATACAATTTCCTGCTCAAGGGTATTATTAATTTTTAACTTATATTTACTGCAAATATCTCTAAAATCTATAATAATAGGAGGCACTTCTGTACTATCACAAAGCTTTCCAATGTTTTTTCCTCTTAGAAGTTCTAATAATTCCATAAGAGGAGCATCTGTTGCCATATTGAGTTCACCTTTTATAAAACAGGCTCTAACGGCATCCTTCAGCTCATAAACTCCACATTCAGCTTTGTTTCTAAGAGTTTGAAGTCCTTTAGCCATATTTAATGCTTCGATTTCATCTGCAGTAGATAATCCTCCTACACTCTTTCTTATTTTTCTTCCGCAGCTTACTATAAAATGCAGGACAGCTTTTTCATAGGGATTTTGAAGGTTTTCACATAGATTTTCATATATTTTTTGATAAAAAGCTGGATAGGGCATACCGCTGGCATATCCATTTAACTGGTCGCTTTCCTCAAAGGAATACACCATAGCATAAGCTCCCACATCCTTTTTATCAATATTATGTAATTTTATAGTTTCCTCTTTACAGGAAAGCTCTATAAGCCCTGAAGTATGAAATCCACCAGTTACCACAAGAATTTTTTTATATTCAGTGGACATCTCCTTTATCTTTGATGCCATATACACTTCTCTTGCAATACAGCCATCTTCTTTAAGGCTGTCCTCACTTTCAAAGGACCTTGAAAGATAACAAAAGGCTATCATGTTTTTTATAAAAGTTCCTGTTTCTATTTTTATACCATCTATTTCAAAAAGCATTTCCCAAAGTTCATTAAAGGTTCTACAGCCCTGTTTTTCACATAATGAAGTTATAAATTTACTTTTTTCAAATAGATAATCATCATTATAAGAGTTTTTTTCCTTCTCATTTCTAAGGCCTCTTCCCTCTGCACTATTTATCAAGATTTCTCCATAGGGAAGGTCAATAAATTCTGTTTTAATACCTCTCTTTTCACCTTCTCTTATTGCTGTAAGTTCCGGTGAATAATCTAAAAAAGGATAATAACATCTGTATTTTCCCCCTTCAGCACTAACAAGTTTTTTGTTATCTGAATAGCTGTAATAAATACATACTGGAGCTGTTGTTTCCGCGTGGCCTATATAAGGAGTTACAGCATTTGCATCGGAAGGTCCTTCAATTAATATAATATCTGGATTATAATTTTCAATGACTTTTTTTAAATGAAAAGAACAAGCTGGGCTGTGATGTCTTAATGGAAAATATATTATATCTTTATGTAAATCATAAGCCTTCGAAAATACTTCCTCTATTTTATCCATTTCCTGGCCTCGTAAAATTCCGTCCATAATCCACCTTCTTTTAAACTTTTAGCTTTTATAATAATATTAAAATAGTTTTTAAGCTTATCAATATCTTCTCTGCTCTCTTTAACTACAGTTCCCAATATATTTTGAACCATAGAATCCACCTTAAGCTTTGATTTATTGTAATAATAAGAGCTCATCACTGTTTGATAACAAACAGAAACCGCTTCAGCAGTACTCATAACGGCAGACGGCTTGTCTATTCTGCTGCCCTCTGAGGAAATTCCTTCTCTTAATTCATGGAAGGTAGTTGCCAGTATATTAACTACATCTCTATCAACCTTTATCTTAATTTCGGACTCATCAAGAAGCTTTCCCACTTCCTGCTCAATAATTTTAGCCTCAAGGGACACATCATTTATAGGGAATATTGTTTCAAAATTAAATCTTCTTTTAAGGGCGCTACTCATTTCATTTACGCCTTTATCTCTTATATTAGCTGTAGCAATAACATTAAAGCCCGGATGTGCAAATATAATCCCCTCATCCCCTAGCTCTGGTACGTTTAAAACCTTATCACTGAGTATACTTATTAAACTGTCCTGTATTTCTGCTGGGCATCTTGTTATTTCTTCAAATCTAGTTATTAATCCCTTACTCATTCCTGTGTAAAGAGGAGATGGCACTAAGGCTTCCTTTGTAGGTCCTTTACCTAAAAGCATAGCGTAATTCCAGGTGTATTTAATCATGTCCTCTGTGGTGCCTGCCGTTCCTTGCACTGTATTATTACTTGTGCCGCTAATTGCAGCGCTTAGAAGTTCACTAAGCATAGTTTTTGCTGTACCAGGCTCTCCAACAAGCATAAGTCCTCTATTTCCTGCTAAAGTGATTATACATCTTTCAATAAGACTGTCATCTCCAAAAAACTTTTTATTTATTTTTATTTTTTTACCATCATATTCAATAGACTTGCTACTTCCAAGGATGAAAGTTTTTACTGCTTGAGGAGAAAGTCTCCAATTTTTAGGTTTAGGTTCTTTATCATTTTGTTCAAGAGCCTTCAATTCTTTTTCATAAAACACTTCTACTGGTGGCTTTAGCGCCTTTAAATTGTCCATTTTAAACCTCCATTTTGTACTATATTCAATTAATTATACCATTTTTGACTATCAGTACTTATTATACTTTATTTTTCATTTTATTCCTTTAGGTACCATAAATATTTATTATTGTATCATGAATTTTGTATAATTTCACAGTTTTAATAAATTCTTAAATTTCATTTACAATTTTATTATCCATAAGTTTATATACATCCTAATTCCGTTATAGATAAACACAACCAAAACTTTATTTACAAAACCTCCCTATTTATGATAGAATCAGAAAATAAGGAGTTGTTAA
>NZ_JAEEGC010000059.1 GCF_019207025.1 Clostridium thailandense
CTTTGATAACTCGCTCTGCTCAGTCGGACCAACTTATCAATTACCATTGATAAGTTGCTCGTTAAAAGTCATTTAGACTTTTAACCAATCAAATCTTCTAAGCTTTTTCAAAAATATGAGCTAAGACTTGTGGTAAAAGTATTTAAATGTGTCTTCCAGAATGTCAATATATCCCTGCGTATAAGTTAAGTGTCTGGTGTGGTTATCTATAGCAAATAAAATTGAGATTTAACTTTATAAATAAAAGTGAGGAAATAAAAATGCAGGAAATGGTACAGTCAGTGGATAGGTCACTTTCTATTTTAGAAGTGCTGTCCGATTATGAAGAGGGCTTAGGGATTACTGAAATTAGTGAAAAAGTAAATTTACATAAAAGTACAGTGCATAGATTATTATCAACGTTAATACAGAAGGGCTATGTAAAGCAAGATGAAGATACAAATAAATATAGACTTACTTTGAAGTTATTTGAACTTGGCAGTAAAAATATAGGGAAAATGGATATTGTCAATGTTGTAAAGCCTTATTTAAAGGAATTGATGAAAATAACTAATGAAACAGTACATCTGGTAGTAAGGGATGGAAATGAAATAGTTTATGTAGATAAGGTTGAATCAGAAAATACCATAAGGATGTATTCGAGAATAGGAAAAAGAAATCCACTATATTGTACAGCGGTAGGAAAAGCTATGCTCTCTTACATGGAGGACGAAAAGGTAGAACAAATATGGAATCAAAGTAAAATTGAGAGACTAACAGAAAATACTATAACGGATATGGGACAATTTAAAGAGCACTTGAGATTAGTACGGAAAAATAGATATGCTGTAGATGAACAGGAAAATGAAATAGGAATAAGATGTTTAGGTGCTGCAGTACTGAATTATAGGGGAGAAGTCTGTGGGGCTATAAGCATATCAGGATCTATTCTCAGTTTTACAGAGGATAAAATAGAGAAGTTTTCAAATATATTAATTGAATACACAGATAAGATTTCTAAAGAGCTTGGTTACAAAAAGTAGTAACCAGGCTCTTTGTTATTTTTAGTGCATATTCTTTATTTCAAAGTAATTTATGAAATGTTATAATATACTCATACTTAGGTGGAGGTAATATTATGGCAAATGACGATGATAAATTATTTGAGTTTATGACTAAGATGTATTCTGAGATGAAAGAAGGTTTTAGTTCTGTAAATTCAAAGTTAGATAAAGTAGAAGAAAGACTTGATAAGATAGATAAAATAAATGAAAAATTGAAAGCAGTAAAATAAGCACCTTCGGGTGTTTTTTTTATACATAATTAGTATAAGGAGATATTTAAAGAATAAACTAAAAAGGTAGGGTTATTTCCCGAAAAATATAGAATATAATACAATGTTAGTTTTGTAATGTGAAACTTAATTTTGTATAATGAAAAAGTGATAAAGTAGTGTAAGGAACTAATTAAATATAAATATATGATAAAACTAGGAGGAGCTAAGGATGATTGAAAAGATAGAAACTTTGAGAAGAATTACAGAAGTTGGAGTAGTAGCTGTGGTTAGGGCAGAGAATGCTGAGACAGCAGAGAAAATATCAAAGGCATGTATAGAGGGAGGAATACCAGCTATTGAAGTTACTTTTACAGTGCCAGGAGCAGATAATGTAATTAGTACATTAAAAGGAAAGTTCTCAAAAGAAGAACTTATAGTAGGAGCAGGAACAGTACTTGATAGTGAAACTGCCAGAATAGCTATACTTGCAGGAGCGCAGTATATTGTAAGTCCGGGATTTGATCTAGATACAGCAAAACTTTGCAATAGATATCAGATTCCGTATATGGCAGGCTGCATGACAATTACAGAAATGATAAGGGCTATGGAAGCAGGAACAGATGTTATTAAATTATTCCCAGGAAGTGCATATGGTCCTAAAATAGTAAAAGATATAAAAGCACCATTGCCGCAAGTTCCTATAATGCCGACTGGTGGAGTAAGTTTGGAAAATGTTCATGAGTGGATAAACAATGGCTGTATTGCAGTTGGTGTAGGCGGCAAACTAACTGAGGGAGCAAAAACAGGTGACTATGAATCAATAACAAAGACAGCTAAGGCTTTTGTAGAAAAAGTAAGAGAAGCTAGAAGTAAATATATTTAGAAAGGATGCTATTATGACAAAAAAAGTAGTAACTATGGGAGAACTTTTAATGAGACTATCTACACCGGGATATCAGAGATTTACACAAGCACAATCTTTTGATGTTGTATATGGTGGAGCAGAGGCAAACGTAGCAGTATCTTTGTCAAATTATGGATTGAATTCTTATTTTGTAACTCAACTGCCGGATAACCCTATAGGACAAAGTGCAGATAACTATTTAAAAAAATATGGTGTAAATACAGACTATGTCGTTAAGGCTGGAGATAGGGTAGGAATATATTTCTTTGAAAAAGGAACTTCTGTAAGACCATCTAAAGTAGTATATGATAGAGCTAATTCTGCTATTACAAAAGCAGATATAGAAAAATTTGATTTTGATGAAATATTTAAAGATGCGGATTGGTTTCATTTTTCAGGTATTACACCAGCACTAGGAGAGAACTGTATAAAATTAGTAGAAAAAGCTGTAGAAGCTGCAAAAAAACATGGAGTTCCTATAAGTGTGGATTTAAATTATAGAAAACAGCTATGGGATGTAGAACAGTTTGAAGCCGTAATGCCTAAATTGATAGAAAATGCAGACGTATGCATAGGCTGGTTAAGCAGTATAGAGGAAAAACAAAAAGAATATAAATTAGCTGACTTTGCAAAGGATAGCTTTGATGAGGAAAGATTTAAAGAGTTATTTAGCAGGATGAGAGAAAAATATAATTTAAAATATGTAGTTACAACCTTAAGAGAAAACTATTCTGCTACGCATAATGGGTTAGCTGCTATTATATATGATGGAAAAGAACTTTATAAATCAAAAAAATATGACTTTAGTATACAAGACAGAGTAGGAGCAGGAGATGCTTTTGCTGCAGGCTTAATATATCAGTTGGTTTTGAATAAAGACCACAAAGAAGCTTTAGACTTTGCTGTAGCAGCCTCTGTACTAAAACATACTATTGACGGAGATTTTAATGTTGTTACAGAAAATGAGGTTATGGAATTAGTAAAAGGAAATACCTCAGGAAGTGTGCAAAGATAAATAAATTAGCTGCTGCTTTAAAAAGATGCTGCCGCATCAGCATATATTTTTGTGCTAATGCGACATCTCTTTTATGATGCAATTCATTTAAGTTGTTACAGTAGGAGCAGATGGGAATATGTCTACAAATTTAATTGAGTATATATCGCCTAAAACATCTGTATTGGTATCTTGTTCTCTCAAAACTATATAACTTATACCGACTTCTTTTAGAATTCCTACACGGTCTTGGAGTGTATTTGTACCCAACAAGAAAGTTACTCTAACTCTCCTTCCTATTTTAGTTCTTAAGTATCCTTGAGTATATTGAGTGTCTAAAATTACAGGTGACCCGGGTGCCGTTACAAAAGGTGATGTAGTTCCAGAGCCAGGTACTCCGCCAGGAAGTGCAGAAGGTACTGGTCCAGGTACACCACCAGGTGTAGGTGCCCCAGAACTGGTTCCACCAGGGATTATTTCAGTTCCACCCATTTCATTCATGCCAGTATCTTGCATTTGATCCATGTCAGTGTCTTGCATAGGTCCTGGAAAAGATGATCCTGGCATATATCCCTGCATAGGAGTTCCGCCCATGTTCATTGTGTTTGGGAACATAGAAGAATTAGGCATAGGCGGCAAAGCTCTATAGTCAGAATTCATATAATCTAAGTAACATTTTGGAAACATAAATTTACCTCCAGAAATATTAGTAAATAGCTAAGTTTCAAAATAGAGGGCAGTAGGATTATAGAAGCAATGTTTTGCTATTGCCACCTGAAAACTACCAGTACCATTGTATGGGAAAGAGTAAGGACACGGGCCATAAGGATTAAAATACCATAGTGAAGCACCAATGGTAAATAGTTTGTTACCGGCAAGTGCCCAATCGGCTATATCATAATGTATCTGTTCTGGTGGATTGGCCCAGATCGTTTGTGGATTAGCTACTCCGCCTAATACAGAACGAACACAATCAAATTGACCCTCTTGATATATTACCTTCCTTAGGTCACCTTGACCTATCCTATGGTATTCTCCGGATGGAACTCTTACTCTATTCATAACAACGGTAGCAACACCCCTCATACCGTTATCACCTTCACCGCCAGCTTCGCACTTAATAAGTCTTGCTAGAAGCTCTCTGTTGTCCATAATAAAATTCACCTCATTAATTAGTTACAATATCATTTTATTTATTGAAAGTTCAAAGTGTTCTAGTTAATTATTTATTTATATCAAAACTAAGATAAATAGCTTTTGGTGAAAATATAAATTGGTATAATGGTCTCGTAACCATATTATTAATAGGTATAATATACCCTCCTGATTAATTAATCCCATTATACATAATATGATAGAGGTGTAGAAATGGTTACTAAGATTGTAAAAGTAAATACAATAAAAATTACTACATTAATATAATATTTAATTGTATTGTATTTGTTGCAAAATTTAATTTTAGACTGCCCAAAAAATATTAAAGTAGCAAAAGAAGCATGTACACATATTATATTCTGAGGAAATAACAAGCACTTAGATAAAGGTGGTTAACCCAAATGAAAGACATGAGGCATGCACTATCAAAAGCAGTTGATAATAATGAATTTGTACTTTATTATCAACCACAGATAAATCTAAAAACAAAGGAATTGATAGGAATCGAAGCTCTTATAAGATGGAATAGTCCGCAGCTTGGTATAGTTACTCCAGATAATTTCATTCCATTTGCAGAGAAGAGCAAGCTCATTGTGAAAATAGACAATTGGGTGTTAAAGGAAGTATGTGAGCAGTGCAGAAAATGGGAGAATTTAAAAATAAGGCCTAAAAGAGTGGCTTTAAATATATCTTCAAAGCAATTTGAAAATTCAAAGTTTATAACTTTTGTCAATAAAACCTTAAAAGAAACAAGAGCAAAAGCAAATTGGCTGGAATTCGAGATTACTGAAAGATCTCTTATAGAAAATGTAGACCAGGCAATTAAAACTTTATCTAACCTTAGAGAACTTGGGATAAAAATAGCGCTTGATGATTTTGGTACAGGCTATTCCTCGTTGATATATTTGAGAAATTTTCCTATTGATAAAATAAAGATAGATAAAACTTTTATGAAGGATATACCGGAAAGTAGAGAAAATGTTGCAATAGTTAAAACTATTATTGATTTGTGCAGAAATATAGGTGTAGTAGCTGTAGCAGAAGGAGTGGAAACAGAGGAACAGCTGGAAGTGTTAGTTAGGTACGGATGTGATGAAGCGCAAGGGTATTTATTTGGCAGGGCTATGAACGTTAAAGATATAGAGAGTATAATATAAGTAGGGTTCCTATTTGGAACCCTATAAAAATGTAATAAAATATAAATATAAATAATAAGCTGTTCTTATGATAACAGTAATTTACTTTGGAGGGCTTTATAAAATGGAGACAGTTATACTCACTGATTCTTGCAGTGATTTACCACTTGATTATATTGAGGAAAATAAAATTCCATATTTATCCTTTATTTATGAACTTAATGATACAGAGTATGAAGATGACTTTTGGAAAACTGCAGATGATAAGGAGTTTTATGATGCATTAAAGAAAGGAGGTACAGCTACTACCTCTCAGGTAAACGTTAGAAGATATTATGAGGAATTTAAAAAATACGTAAATCAGGATAAATCTGTTATATATGTAGGTTTTTCTTCAGCGTTAAGTGGTTCTGTGGATAGCGCTAAATTAGCACGAGAGCAAATACTAGAGGAGTTTAGTAATGCAGATATAACTATAATAGATAGTAAAAGCGCATCCTTAGGATTAGGATTATTGGTTTATTATGCCTATGATATGTTAAAGAAAGGGAGCACAAAAGAAGAAATTGTAGACTGGTTAGAGAAAAATAAATTAAAGGTAAATCATTGGTTTACAGTAGAAGATTTAAATTATTTAAAAAGAGGAGGAAGGATATCAAGTACAACTGCTATAGTAGGAACGCTGCTTAACATAAAGCCCGTACTATTCGTAAATAATGAAGGAAAGCTTATTCCTTATGAAAGGGTAAAAGGACGAAGAAAAGCCTTAAAAGTACTTGTGGAGAAACTTATAGATAAAATTATAGACACAGAAGAAAAAATTATAGCTATAAGCCATAGTGATTGTGTAGAAGATGCAGAATATATAAAAAAATCAATTCTTGAACACTGTAAAGTGAAAAAAATTATTATTAGTAATATAGGCCCTGTAATAGGCTCTCACACTGGAGCGGGAGTAGTGGCGTTATTCTTTATTGGGGATTCTAGAACTTGCAATTAGATGCAAGTTCCTTTTTTTACATAATTATCATTTTAAGAGACTATAAACTTTTATAATAAATACACGAGAAGTAAGTAGAACATGGAAGTAAATTTTAGTACGAGTTTATGGCAAAGGATGGCTATATGGTGTATAATATGAAGATAATAGAATAATATGAAAAAATTTTATTAAATCATAAATTATGTGAAGACTGGGAGGTTAGTCTAATGGTTAAAGGGAAAAGATTTTTAAGTACCATACTTACAGCTTTGGTTCTTTCAATATCGCTATGTGCAAATAGTGTACAAGCTGCTTCAGTTACACGAACCGATGGTGGAGATGGAGGAAGAATAGGTACAGCAAATAAGGTTGCTACAGATTTATTTGGAAAGGCATCAAACGTAATATTGGTAAATGGATATGGATATGCTGATGCCGTAAGTGCTACTCCGCTTGCAAAGCAACTTAATGCACCAATACTTTTGACAGCAGGAAAGACTCTAGAACCTGAAGTGCTTACAACAATACAAAATCTTGGAGCATCAAAAGTTTACATAGTAGGGGGTACAGGGGTAGTATCTCCACAAATAGAAAGTAGTTTAAAATCAAGCTATCAGATTGAGCGTATAGCTGGAATAACAGATACTTCAAGAATGGGAACAAATGCAGAGGTTGCCAAGAAGGTTCTAAGCCTTAGTGGAAAGAAAAGCGCTGTACTTGTAAATGGTCAAGATGGATATGCAGATGCATTATCTGTGGCATCCATTGCGGCTCAAAAAGGATACCCAGTACTATTTGGAACTTCAAAAGAAGTAGCATCTGCAGTTAAAGATGTTGTAACTTCAAATAGTTTAACAATACTTGCAGTTGGAGGACAAGGAGTTTTGCCAGATGCAGTAGTTAAATCTGTTGGCGGAACAAAAATAACCCAAAATACTCCAGATAGGTTTGCCACTAACCTAGCTGTATTAGATTATTTTAAAGGTACTGATGGTTTAGATTTCAGCAACGTATATGTAGCAGCCGGGGGAGCAACAAATGATCAGTTTGCAGATGCTCTTGTTGCTTCAGCAGCGGCAGCTAAAACAGGGTCTCCACTGGTATTAAGTGGAATTGGAGCTGATGCAAATCAGATATCAGCAGCACAAAGTTATATAACAACTAATGTTAAAGATACTTCTAAGATAGTAATAATAGGTGGTACAGCTTCAGTTTCTGATAGTATTAAAAATAGCTTAGGAACAACAAATAACAATGGAAGTAATAATAATGGAAATAATAGCGGAACTGATACATCAAATGATCTTCAGATTATAGGAATAGAGTAGAAAAGTATATATGAATAGCGGAATAAATAAATTTATAACAAAATTTTCGCTATTCTTCCGTATTTTTTCTCAGGTAAGAAGGAATTTTGACTTAGATGTAGAATATAAAATTAGGACAATGAACTATCTTTAGGAATATGAAGAATATTTTCACTACAAAATTACATTTAAATAGAAAATACTATGGATTAAATTTCAGTATATAACTGAAATTACCAGATTTCAAGGTATGGAAAAACTAGAAGTGATGTTGTATAATAGAAACATGCCTAGTATATCCTAAAACATGAATATGTTAATAGATTATGAATATAGTAGAAATGGCGAAAAGACTATGATATAATCAAGAGTGAGTTTTGGAATTCTAGTAAAAATGTAGATTTTTTGATAAAAATTAAATAATTTATGCATAATTACTAGAATGTGTAGTACAAATATGATATAATTAAATCTGTTTTAAAAAATATACCCAAGTCATATGCTTTTTGACAATACTTGGATATGTTTTAATAAAGTATATATTTAAAAATATATATATATATATTAAGAATTTTAATTAAAATTCACTTAATCGAGGAGGGTATTACAATATGAGTAAAAAAGGTACAAAAGCACTTGCAAGTGCTACACTTATGTCCTTAGTTTTAACAACAGCTTTATCAGCTGGCCCAGTTAAAGCAGCACAAGGATCAGTTACAAGAATAGGTGAAGCTGATAGATATGCAACAGCAGCTTCAGTTGCTACAAAAAACTGGACAACTAGCGACAACGTAGTATTAGTGTCTGGTGAAGGATATGCAGACGCAGTAAGTGCTTCAGCATTAGCTAAACAATTAGATGCACCAATACTTTTAACTACAGCAGGCTCATTAAATACTGACACTGCAAATGCATTAAGTACATTAAAAGCTAAAAACATATATGTTGTTGGTGGAAACGCTTCAGTTTCACAAGCAGTAAGAGATCAATTAAAATCAAGCTATACTTTAATAGAACTTGGTGGAGCTAACAGATATGAAACTAATGCAGCTGTAGCTCAAAAATTAGTTGACCTTGGAGTTAAAGCTGACAACGTAATAATGGTTGGAGGAGAAGGATTCTCAGATGCTCTTTCAGTAGCTCCAGTTGCAGCAGCTAAAGGACAAATTCTTTTATTAGGAATGAACGATGCTAACTACATGAAACCAGTACTTGACTTTGTTGCTAACAACAAATCAAAGGTTACTGTAGTTGGAACTAAAAATGTTATAAGCGACGCTATCTTAAGCCAAGTTAATGGTACAAGAGTAGATGGCGGAAGTGATAGATGGGATACTAACTTAAAAGTTTTAGCTGCATTTAAAGATGCATTAAAAACAGATAAGTTATATGTTGCATCAGCAAGCTACAATGCAAAAGATGATGGATATGCAGATGCTCTAGTTGCATCAGCTTTAGCTGGAAAAACAGCTTCTCCATTAGTATTAGTTGACAAAGAAAATGCAACTGGTACAAACAATGCTGTAAAATATATTGCTGACAATGCAACAAAAACAACAGATCTTAACGTTGTAGGTGGAACAGGTGTTGTTTCTTCTGGAGTTGTAGACGCAATAAATAAAGCTGTTACTAATCCTACATCAGATAATAACTCTGTTGAATCAATAGAAGCAGTAAGCCTTAACCAAATAAAAGTTCACTTCAATGCATCTGTAGACAGCGATTCAGCTGAAGATGTAACAAACTACAAAATTGATGGAACTCAATTAACTCAACGTGATGCAAACAACGTAGCAGTAGATGAAAACAGTGCAGTAGCTAAAGCTGTTGATGATAACACTGTTTTAATAACACTTGCTCACCCAAGAAAGCAATATGACAATGTAACAGTTACAGTTAAGAAGGGTGTTGTTTTAACTGAAGACAAAAACAATTCCTTTGATGAATTCGAACAAGATGTAGAATTCAAAGATGTTACTCAACCTACATTAAAATCAGTAACTGTAGAAGGAAACAGCCAATTAACTGTAGAATTCTCAGAAGCTGTAAATATGGGAGATCCAACTTCTGTAGATAAAGCTATATCTCAATTAAAGAGTAAATTCAAAATAGATGGACAAAGCATAGGAAACTATGGCGTAAATACAACATGGAGTGACATAAAAGACCATATCGCAGTTCCTACAGGAATAAGCTCAACAAATAGTGGAACATGGGCAAACAAAGTTATGTTCTACTTCGATTCAGCAATAGAAAGTGGAAATCACACATTAAAGATTTCTGACGGAGACAGCGATGGAGTATTAAGAGATTCTGCTGGATTTGTATTCAAAGAAGCAAGCCAAGACTTTACAGTTGACAGCGTAAGCACTAAACCAGTTGCTAAGACAGTAGAAGAAACTTCAAGTGGAGAAGTTCACATCACATTTGATAGACCAATGGATGTTCAAACAGCTAAAGATTTAGGAAACTATGAAATAAACGGTAAAAAATTATCAAGTATATCAGGAGCATACATCAAAACTGATAACAATGATACTTTAATAAAATTAAAACATATAAGCGATGGAACAATCCAAACTGGATCAAACACAGTTTATATAAAGAATAGTATTAAAGATGCTTATGGAAACAAAGTTGCTGATGATACTAGAGTTAACTTTACAGATGTTAAGGATGAAACTAAACCTACAGTTCAATCTGTTACTGTAGTAGATAGTGAAACTATCCGTGTTAAATTCAGCAAGGATGTTGATTACAACTATGCTACAAATAAATCAAACTACAAATTATTAGATAACAAAGACCTTGATATAACAAGCCATATCAAAGGAATCTACAGTACTGTAGGTGAAAGTGATACAGGAAACACTGATACATTCAATATCAAATTAACTAAGTTTAATCCAAGTGATACAAACGATGACTGGAGATTAACAGGTTCTAAATATACATTAACAATTAAGAACATCATAGACACAGCATCAACACCAAACACAATGGAAGACTTTACACAAGTAATCAGTGGTAATGACAACATAGCTCCTAAGGGAACTGGAATATATGCTAAGTTAAGAAGTTCATCAAGTGAAAAAGATAAAGTTATTGTTTACTTCAGCGAAGCTATGGATTCATCAACAATAACAAATAAAGACAACTACAAATTCATAAATGGTGAAGGAGATACTAAATCATTACCATCAGATGCAAATATATCAGCTGGTGGAGATGATAAGAGTGCTATAATCGAATTCCCAACATCTTATAACGTAAAAACTGGTGGAAAACAAATAGATAATAATTCTAATAATGTTTACTCAGTAATAGTTTCAAATGTTAAAGATGAAGCTGGAAATATATTAGATGGAGTAGCATTCAACAACGATAATTCTATAGGATTATCAAAAGCTGGTGCTCAAGTTAAGGATAATACAGTTAAATCTTACTACGATGGAGATGACTTAAAGGTTGATGTTCAATTCGATAGAGCATTAGATGATGTAAATGCAAATGACTTTACATTTGGTGGAGTACACCCAACTAGTGCACCTAAGAACGGAGATAAGGTAACACTTATATTCAAAGATGGAGCATCACTTACTAGCAATGATTCAGCTCCAGCAGGAACTTATGCTAACGGCAGAACAGTAACTTATGCTAATGGTAAGACTAATACAGCACCATCTAAGATAGAACTTATAAAAGCACAAGGACAAAATGCTAGACTTGCTATAACATCAACAACTACTACTGATGAAACAGGTGCTTTAGTATCAGTAAAAGAAGATGGAACTACACCAGTTGCTCTTTCAGATACACAAGCATTGACATACGATTACCAAGCAGCTCCAAGAACTACTTGCTGGGATGATACTACAGCAGATTACTGGACAGCAACAAAAGACAACACTGGCGGAAAAGTATATGTTACATTCGATACAATACTTGATACAAACAGTGGAGTTAAGACAGATGACTTTACATTCACTGGCTTAAATGGAACTGATATCAAAGCTGATAATGTAAATGTAGTTGGAAATACTGTAGTATTCAGCTTCAACACTACTAACAAAGATTACTCAGCATTCACAACTAGTCTTGATGTAAGAGCTAAGAGCTCAGTATCATTAAGAACTCAAAAGGATGTTGATGGAAATAACGCTACTTACACACCATCAAGCGATGATATTAAGAAGAGAACTATAACTATTACTGATAGTTCAAATCCAACTCCAGTAACAGGACAGGTTGATTTAAGCACAGTAGCAGTTGACACAAATGCAGTTCCATTCTCAACAGTAGTAACATTTAAGTTAGCTGGTGTAGATGGATCAAACTACAATGTAAAAGTTAATGGCGTAGACGCAATCTACAATGCTACAACTGGAAAATTTGCAGCAACAGTTGATGGAACTTTAACTGCAGATAAATTTACACAATCAAGCTTTGTAGTTTCAACTAAATCAACTACAACAACAGCAACAGCTGATTTAACTACAGTAGCAGTTGATACAAATGCAGTTCCATTCTCAACAGTAGTAACATTCAAGTTAGCTAATGGTGCAGATGGATCAAACTATACTGTAAAAGTTAAAAATGTAGATGCAATCTACAATGCTACAACTGGAAAATTTGCAGCAACAGTTGATGGAACTTACACTGCAGACAAATTCACAGCAGCAGATTTCGTAGTTTCAGCTAAATAGTCTTTAAATTATAAATAACAATTGGCGTACTTTCATAGTACGCCAATGACAAATATAGTGTCATAAAATAACATATTATAAAATTTTAGGAGGGAACAAATAATGAATAAATCTAAAAAGCCTCTTGCTGTATTATCCACAGCAGCAGTTGCTGGATTAATAGCAGCAGCAGTAACAACTCCAGTATCCGCTAAAACTACAGCTTTAGCTGTAAACGGAAATGATACAAAATCATATGAATATAATTTCACTGCTCTTAAAACATCAGCAGCATCATATGTGTTAAACGGAGCTAGCGACCCAGGCGCTGCATTATATAATGATTTTCTTTCAAGAAAAGTTTCAATGAAAGGTTATTATGATGATGTGAAAGCAGCTTATGTAGATGCATCAGTAGTAAATACAGCAGCAGCTACAGCATATGCAGCTGGACTACCATTTACTCTAAATACTTTCACAGAAGATACAACAACTCCAACAGTTGCATTAACTCCAGACAAAGTGTCTGTTGATAGTACTGGTAAAGTAGTAGTAACTCCTGCTGATCCTTCTAAAACTGTAAGTTCTGTAAGTGCTATTACTCTTACTACAGGATTATCAACAGTACCTACACTACCAACTACTGTAAATGTTACATTAGGCGATGGAACAACTAAAGCAGCTACTATAACTTGGAGTGATGCAGCTAAAGCAGCAGCTACATATGCAACTGCTGGAACAGTAACTGTTAGCGGAACTCTTGCTGATTATAACAACTATCCAGTAAGTGCTACAGTAACTGTTAATGCACAATTAGCTATTTCCTCAGCTACTTCTATTAATGCATCACAAGTTAAGATAGTATTTAATAGGCCCGTTACAAAAGCTTCAGCAGAAAATGTGGCAAACTATACTGTAAATGCAACTGCTTTCAATTTAAGTGCAGTGTTTGGTGGAGCCGGTTCAGTTGCAAAACTTCAAGATGATGGAGTGACAGTAATATTGGAAGCTCGTGTAGCCGAATTAGCAAATAATGTTTCATTCCAATTAAAGACAACAGGAGTTACAGATACAGGATTTAATACTATTGCAACTTCTTATAATACAATAGTAGGTAATGATACAACAGCACCAACAATAACTTCAATAACTGCTAGTGCTGGAGCATCAGGAACTAAAAATGTAAAAGTAACTTATTCTGAACCAGTTGCTTTAGGAACTATCGGAGCTTATCAAATAGATGGACAAAATGCAGTAGCAGCTATAGACGCTACTGATAAGACAGTTGTTAACTTAACTGCAGCACAAACTTTAACAGCAGGAGCTACACCAACATTAACAGTAACTGGATTAAGTGATGGAATAAATAGCTCATCAGTAATTAATCAACAATTTACAGTTACAAATGACACAGCAGCTCCAAGTGTTGTTTCAGCTACACAAAGTGGAAGTACAATAAAAGTAGTATTTGATAAAGAAATTAGTACAACAAACTTTGCTGACTTATCAGAGGGCGTTTCTACAAGTGATGATATAACATTAACAAAACAAGGAGATGGAACACCATATATTACAGCTGCACCAGTATTAGATCCAAGTGATTCAACAAATAAAACTGTTTTATTTACTGTATTGAATACAGTTTATGGAAGTGCTTCAACAGCTAATGTTCAATTTACATTAAAAAATATTCAAGATGTAAATGGAAATGCTATGAATGCATACAGCAAATCATTAACATTAGCAAAAGATGCAGTTAAGCCAAACTTTATTTCAGGAGTTCTTGATACTTCCGATAACAAGACAGTTTATTTAACATTTGATAAAGCTGTAGTAGATCCTAATTTAACTACAAGTGGATTAACTATAGTAGATAAATCAACAGCTACAGATGTTACAGCTACAATTTTGGCTGGAGCTGCTGTTGGAGATGATACAATAACTAAGTCTGACTGGACAGCTGTAGCAGGTGGCGTTACAAGTTCTAATTATGTTAAACTTGTTCTTCCAGTTGCGCTTACTTCTGGAAAAACTTATACAGTTACTATACCTGCAAACACAGTAGCTGATCCTTCAGGAAATAAAAATGCTTCAGCTATTACATTTGATGTTGCTGCAACATCTGCTTCAGATACAACTAAACCTACAGTAGCTAAAGCAGCGTCTCCAGCTATTACTTTAGTAGGCGGAAAAAATGTTATGCATGTTGTATATAGTGAAAATGTTCAGTTGGCAGATGCCATTAATCCAGCAAATTATGTATTAGATGGTGCAACGCTTCCAAGCGGAACTGTTATCACAAATGAATCTGCAACATCAGGTGACACTAAAGATTTTGCTATAACATTACCAAAAGATGGTGTAACAACTGACGTTACAAGTGCTAGTTTAGTTGTTACTGGAGTTAGAGATATAGCAGGAAATGTTGTAAATCCAACTACTTTAACTAAGTTTAATACAGCACCGCTAATTGATCTTGCAGATACAAAAGTACCTACTTTAGTTTCAGCGACTGCCACTGGTAGTGATAAGTTAGTACTTACATTTAGTGAACCAGTTGTAGCTAATACACTTGTTAATGATGGTGTTGCTGTTACAGATGGAACTCATACAGCAACTATTGATTTAAATGATTCTGCAATTTCTACATTAGGAAACACACTAACTGTAAGTACCTTAGTAAATCATGCTGCGGCTGCACAAGCTTTAAATACTATTGACTTTACTCAACCAGTTACTATTACTGTAACAGCTGGAGCAGTTAAGGATGCTGCTGCTACTCCAAATAGTATAGCTGTAATTGCGGCTGCTGATGATGTAGCAGTTGCTGATAAATTTGTTGACAATGCAGCTGCTGCTGTAGCAGTTACTGACGCAGGCGCTGGAATACATGATGCTTCAGGTATTAAAGTAAATATAACAGCTCCAACAAATGCAGCTACAGATAAGATTGTAAAATATGATATATATATTACACCAGTTGGTGGTACAACTTATACAACTGTAGCAGATGTGCAAGCTAACTTGACTAAATTAGAAACATTCTTACCTTCAAAAGCAGGTACAGCTACTGCACTTTCAACAGCTGATGGAACTAAATTATCAGATGGCACTACTGTTATATCAACATTTGCTGGAAATGTTGAAACTTATATAATAGCTACTGATGATAAAGGAAATCAAGCTTTAGTAGCACATGAAGCTTCTGCTGCTATTGATATAACTAACTAAGCAAACTAAGCTCGGTAGTACCTACCTCGCAAAGGTGTCAGGCACCACCCGAAGTTTGTCGAATGGATAGAACGGATAAAACAAAAAAACTGAGGAGGAAGGGAAGTACAACCTTCCTTCTCTCATTTAAATAGATGAACGGATGAAATTGTACTATCATATCTAAAAATATCATTAAGTTATAAAAAGAATCAGGTCACATTCTGATTGAAAAACTAAATAATCAAATCAATACTTAGAGTATCTTTAGGGGTACTCTTTTGCTCTTTTTTGCTTATCTAAATAGCCATTTAGCGAATTTGAATTAAATATTTTAGGTATATTAAAATATAAATCTAATATAAATCTAAAAATAAAGAAAAACGGCTTGAGAGTGTACCACCACAATCAACCCGTAAAAATAAGAAAAAAACTACATAACAAACCTTAAAAAACGTACATATAGGGATACAACTTTACTAGAGTTGTATCCTTATCTATATTATTTACCTTGAAATAGAGTTAAATTGATGTTAATATTAAAAACATAGGTGATGAAAAAATGGATAGTGAAATTTTAGATTTATTAAAAACTATTAATAATAAGCTTGATGAACATACTCAAATATTGAGATTTTTAGAACATGCAAGTGAGTTTCATAAAGCAGAAATAGATAAAGTTAATTACACGGTTGCAAGAATTGAAGGAGAAGTTAAGGGGATTAGAGAAGGTCTTACAGCAGTGGAAATGATAACATCAAAAAATTGGAACGATATATCAAAATTAAAATCAGTAAAATAGCAAAGAATCGTCAGATATGTGACGGTTCTTTTTTAAGCTTGGTAGTGTCTACCTTGTGTCCCTCGCAAAGGTGTCAAGGTACTACCTGAAGTTTGGCGAATGGATAGAACATATAAAATAAGCCTTTAACGAAGTTACAATCATTACTTGAAATTAGTATATATTGATGATAAAATATATTCACAAATCAATGGTGGTGAAAAAATGGATAAAGAAACGAAACAGATGTTTGAACTTATTTTGAAAAAATTAGACAACATGGAAAAAATACAGGGGGATATGGAAAAAAGACAGGACGAAATATATTCTGTAGTAAAATCAATAGAACACAGCAATAATGTAAGAAAAGCAGAAATAGATAACTTGACTTACAAAGTAGCACATGTTGAAGGAACAATTAATGGTGTAGGAGAATTAATTGAAAAGAGAAGATCAATTAAATAGTTAATATAGGGGGAGGCAAACTCCTTTTTTTCTTTTTTGGGAATTAATATCCATCTAGCGATGTTGCATTTAAAAGTTGAAACTATAATAGGGAAATGTTAAAATGTAAATGTGAAATGTAGGTATGATAGAATAAATAGATATAGGGAGTTGTTATTCTTGGAAAATAAAGTCTTAGAATTACTTAATCAATTAGTAGATGGTCAAGATAAAACAAATTGTTTCGATATGATTATTTGCATTTTTTATTTCTAAGTCATCAAGTTTTGATTCTATGCGATTAAGGGATTCATTAGTTTGATTTTGATTTTCTTTAAGTTCTTTAATATCAATTTTAATATCTTTAATTTCTGATAATATCTGCTTCAATAGATCTTCCATATAAACCATCCTCTCTTTTATAATAAAATTATAGCATATATAATTAGTGAAATCTATAATCAAGCTCGCTAGTCTCCACCTCGCAAAGGTGTCAGGTACCACCCGAAGTTTGTCGAATGGATAGAACAGATAAAACTAATGACTAATAAAATGAAAAGAATCTACTAGATTGTCTAATAAATCTAGTAGATTTTCTTTTTTGTGTTTATAAATAGTGAAATATGTACTTGAAGTAAGTAGATATATACGTTTAAATCCAGTAAGAGCTAGTATGGTAAAAAAGTCAGAGGATTATAAGTGTTATGTTTAGAAAAAAGCTATGTGAAGTTATAGGCTAAAAAGCCTTTAAAATAAGCTGTTTAGCACATAATTTCTTCACATAACTCTTTAAAATTTTTGTTTTCCAAAATTCTCTAGCCAAGTTAACAGGTCAGTGTTTGTATTCCATTCTGGTGGACTAGAAGGCGAAACCTCTGAAAGCTTTTCAAGTGCTTTGCGTTTCATTTCAAGGTCAGCTCTTGCATAAACTTCAGTAGTAGAAATATCAACATGCCCTAAAATATCTTTAATATAGACTATATTAACCCCTGCTTGAAGTAAATGCATTGCCTTTGTATGGCGCAATACATGAGGTGTTATAGGAGTATTGTTCATTGTCATCAATTGGCTTGAATACTTGCTTAAAATATACGCAACACCAGCTCTTGTGAGTTTTTCATGTTTTCGATTAAAAAACAGTGGGTAATCAAGTTTATCAGCTGTGATAAGTCGTTGCTCTTTTAAGTAGCTTTCTAACATTGCTACAGTTCTTAGTAATATAGGAACATCACGATATTTCATTCCCTTTCCAAAAAGCTTAATTTTTGCAGGTGCATCAAGTCGAACATCCCTAACTGTAAGATTGACAATTTCAGAGACTCTTGCACCAGTATCATACATTACACTTAATAATGTTAAATCTCTCCTACCAAATATATTTGAAGTATCGGGGGTTTGTAATACTTTTCTCATATCGTGCTCGTTAATGTAACTAACAATTGGTTTTGTTTGCCTCCTTGCAGGAATATTTAGCACCTTTTTAAAAGTCAGCAGGTTTTCTGGACTTTCACACTGTGCATATCTTACAAAAGAATGTATAGCACGTAATCTTTGATTGATTGTAGAATTCGAGCAATTTCGCTCTTTTTCTAACCAATCAAGAAAGGAATAAACGAGAGTATCATCAATGTCCGTTAATGATATTTTTTCAACAGACATTTTTAAATTATCCCGACAAAATCGTAAAAGCAACTTAAAAGTATCACAATATGATGAAATTGTATTACTACTTAATTCAGCCCGGCAAGGTAAAAATTCACTTAAATAGTTTGTGAGTAGCTTTGAAAAACTAATTGTTTTCATCAATATCACCTCCAACTAATGGAATAATATCTCCATAACAGTTCTCAAGCATGACATTAATACTTGGAAATAAATCAGAGGTCAACCTTAAGTATTTCTGACTACTCTGCAACCCTGTATGCCCCAAAAAGGCTGAGAGATAAGGCAAACTAACAGTAATATCAACACCCTTTTCAACCCATTGCTTAAGACAATGAACTGCAAATGTGTGCCTGAAGTCATGTATACGTGGTCCTTTACCTTTACCACCATGAGAAATACCTGCTTTCTGTAATATTTCGCGAAATATGTAATACATTCTTGTCATACTAAAAGCTTTATTTTTTGCACTAGGGAAATATATGGCATCATCTTTTGATAATTGGTGCAATTGTTTAGAATATTCTATGCATCTTTGTAGGACTGAATTAGATAATGGAACTAATCTTCCTTTATCAAATTTTGTACCTTGAATATTTAAAACACCTCTTTTGAGATCAACATCTTTTACTGTTAGATTCAACATCTCTGAAACTCGAAGTCCACAAGTATAAAGAATGCGGAACATAAGAGGTACAACCCAATGATAGTTTTTGTGTTGAGGACTTGCTTTGGTTTCATCGGCTGCAATAAATATTTTTTTAATTTCATAATAACTGTAAATATATGGTGTGTATTCAGTGTGGGATTTCTTAATATTGCCTTTTGGTTGGTAGTATGCCTCATATCCACAACGCTGCATATACAATGCTAATCTGTTAACCAAATTAAATCGATAAATGTGATTGCTACTGCTTTCGTTACTAGTTTTTGAGGTATAAGCAATAACAAGTTCTTTTGATAATGTATTGGTTTTGCAATCAAAATTCATTGTAAATCTGTCAAAATGGGCAAGCTTTTTAGCTTCACTATTAAACAATATACCCATTGCACGTTTTTCTGCAATGTATTTAATTATGACTTCTGAAAGTTTCCCAGCATAGGTAAATTCTTTTATTTCAGTTTTTTTACTCATAGCATTCACCCAATTCAATAGCACATTTTCGAAGGTTTTCAATATCAATATGCATATATTCCTTTGCTGAGTTTATTGAAATGTGTCCTAATATGCCAGCAATAATATCAAGAGGCACTTCTTTTTCAAGAAGTCTACTTGCAAGAGTGTGTCTCAGTGTATGAATTCCATGGCTTTTTGTTTTATCAATAGGTATTTTTGCTATTCTTAAATATTTAGTTACAATATTACCTGTTTTATGAATGCTGCTATATGGTGCGGTATGTTTTATAAATATATGTTGTGAATCAGAATTGGGTCTACCATATTTTAGGTAGTCAATTATTGCATCACCAATTTCAGGTAATAAGGGTAAACTAAGAAATTGAGAGGTTTTAGACTGAATAAATTCAATTCTATTGATTCTCCATTTTATGTCTTCAAGCTTCAATTTTCTGATGTCACAGTCACGAAGACCTAATTTTACTACTAGCAATAATATTGCATAGTCTCTTTTACCAAGAGGACTTCCTCTATCAACGGATTCAAGTAATTTTTCCACATTGGAAGATTCCCATATAATAGGGACTTTATCTCCCTTAGGAAATTTAAGCTTGGGTATTGAATTTGATAAATCTATCATACTAAGTCCAGAAAAATAAATTGAGCGCAGGAATAATCTTAAAGCATAAATTTCACCTTTAACAGTTCCCCTGGAATAGCCTGACAGTGAACTCATATAACCAGAAATATGCATAGCATTGATTTCTGATGGCTTAGTAATTTTTATTGTTGAAAGGTATTCAAAAAAGTGATTTAGTCTTTTTAAGTTATGATCAATGGAATTTTCAACAATGTTTCTTTTTTTACAGTACACTATAAATTCATCAACAGCTGGTTGAAAATCATTGGTTATAAATACAAATTTCTTTTTTTCTCTACTCAAAAACCTTCCATGTAGTTGTAAATCACCTAGCTTTCTTATTGCATTAGCAATTGCATTTACATATGTAGTATGACATTTCGCTTCTTTGTCAGGGTAGTTATAATACTCTCGTAAAAAAGTCATTGCAAGCTCCTGAGTAAAATACAATGAACTATGTTTATTTGCATACAACTCAAATTTTCGCCACGCAGACTTTGCAATAGAAATGGATCCTTTACCGTAATTTAATTTTACTAATTCTTTTTCAGCTGCTTCAATAAGTTCAGATAGGGTACGGGTTGGTTTAAACATTTAACGCGCCTCCATAAAATAAATTAGGGATTTTAAGCCATAATTTATTTTAACCAAAAGGAAGTTATGTTAAGCATATTTCAAAAACTACTAGCATTACCAAACTTCTTAAGAATTAACTTTGCATAATTACTTTCACAACATAATAAGTATTATGCGAAGCTTCGCATAATAAGTGGAGTAGTTATGGTATGCTCATAGGAAAAGATGCAGAAAAGATAATTAGTTCCTATAAGATTCTTTCTTATTTTAAAGGAAAAAATAAAAGACAACTTTATAAGCAATTTGTGGAAAGCTCTTATAAAGATAAATTAGATGAGGAGGTAAATTGAGTGGCTTCAGTAGTAAATTGTTTCTAGACGAAATAGCTGAATTTAACAAAAAAACTTTGGAAGCTTTAAGACAGCCCATAGAAGATAAATCAGTAACAGTATCAAGGGTAAAATATACACACACATATCCAGCTAATTTTATGTTGGTAGCTATAAGTGGTATGGCAAAAGGAATTGATAGCTATGCACAAACAATTGCTGTAATAGGTTGTGGAGTAGATATAATTTATCCTAAAGATCATATAAAGCTAATGGAAAAAATAATAGAGCAAGGAGCTGTTATTTCTGAATATCCACCAGGAACTCAGCCAGATGCAAGATATTTTCCAAGAAGAAATTCCTTAATAAGTGCTTTTAGCAGAAAAATTAAAGAATAACAGAGTACCCTAGACAGGTACTCTGATTTGAGATTATTATTATATTTTTCAACCAGTGTATGACCTGGTTTTTTATGAGACTTCGATTTGACTAATTTTTGAAATGTTTCTTTACCGATTGTTTGTAAAAATTGAGAAGGAAGGTTGCCCTTCCTACTCAACTTTTTCTATCCCTTCTTGCGATTCCACAAGCTTCGGGTGGTGCCTGGCACCTTAATTAGCTGTAGCTAACTGTATAACTGGAACACTTACGTTTGCTCCGTTAACTGTTACATCTTTAGTAGTAACTAAGTTGCCATTCTTGAAGATATAGAACTTGTATGTTCCGTTTGCTAAGTTAGCTATTGTTGCAGTTCCGTCTGCTGCAGTTGTAGTTGTAGCTAATTTTGTACCATCAGCCTTGAATACTACTATGTCTGCTGCATCTCCATCTGTGTTATCTGCATCAACTAGTCTAAAGTTTACACTGTACACGCTTGCTGCATCAACTAATTGAATTGGTAATTGTTGAGTAGCACTAGTAACTGTAACTGTTTGATCTACATCAACATATGAGCTTGGAGCATCGATCTTTAACTCATAAGTTCCTTTTGATAGTGTATTAAATGTAATTGTATCACTAGCTCCAGCGTTTACCCAGTAACCATCAGCTTCTGCTGCAGCTGTACCTTGTGCTGCGTTAACATCATATAGTTTAACATCACCAGCATTAACATTAACAGCCTGGCTATTTTTGTCTGTAAGCTTAATTGTTAAAGTTTCGTTTCCACCAGCTGTTAACTTGTAGTTAGCATTAGTAATTGCATCTCCTGCTGCTACAGTTTGGCTTGTTACATAAGTTTCAAGCGCGCTAGGGTCTCTTACTACAACTTTATAGGTTCCAGGAGTTATACTTGCTATTGAATATGATCCATCTGCTGCTACAGTAGCAGTATAAGCTGATGTACCATCTTCATTATAGTAAGTTACAACTGCACCAGCTGCTGGTGTCAATGTTGAATCAGCTCTTACGAAACCAGCTACTGCACCAGTTGTTGGTAGTGCTGCAAGTGTTACATTTTCAGTAGCATCTGTTTCATTAGCAACTGCAAATGCTGCTGCAGATGTCTTAGTTACAAATCCATCTTTAGATACTCTAACTTTATAGTTTCCAGCTGCAACTCCAGCAAAGTCATAAACTCCAGTTGTGTTAGCTGAAGTAGTAGTTGCTACTACGTTATTATTTGAATCTAATAATTCAACTGTAGCTCCTGCTACGTTAGCAGATCCATCATCTACAACACCTGTTATATATCCTGCAGTTGTAGTTCTTCCACTAACTGTTGCATTTGTGTTAGTTACAGTAACGCTAAAGTCTTTAGTAGTTACATAATTACCAGAAACTCTTAAAGTATATGTTCCTGGAGCAACACGGTTTAGTGTAAAGCTTAATTCAGAGTCATCACCAGCAGATGCTGTTAAAGGTTTTGTTGCAACTACAGTGTTGCCATTTAACAATGTTGCTGTGTAAGTAGCAGTATCTGCATCTGAACCAGCTGCAGAGAAAACTCCTCCAACTGCCTCTGTTCCTACAGTTAATGATACGTTATATCCACCAACTAAGTTTATATCGTTTGTTACGTCAGTTCCTTCTGTAACATCTATTGTTGAGCTATAAACTGCATCTGTGCTGTTATCAAGTGTTAAAGTATATTTACCACTTAATAAAGCTTGGTTTGTAAAGCTATAAGCTCCATCTGCTCCAGTAGTAGCTGTTCCTAATGTATTTCCATCTGCATCAGATAAAGTTACAGTTCCAGCATTGATTACTGCACCAGTTGAATCCTTAGCAACACCTGTTATAGATATAGGCTTAATTGCTTCCATTTCGATTCCTGCAAGTACGTTAGCTACATCGTCAGATTTAGTTGTGAAGTTAACTACAGTATCATGGTAGCCAGTAGCTTTAACTGTTAAACGGTATTGTCCGCCAAATTCCATATCTGGAGTTGCTGTAGCTTGATTTAGAGTAAAGGCTCCTGCTGCACTTGTTGTTACTGCTGGTGCTAAAGCAACCGCAGTCCATCCAGTAGTAGGGTTATTGTACTCTAAAGTTACAGCTCCACCTGAAATTGGTGCTCCAGTAGTTTTGTCAGCTACTACACCTGTTGCAGTAATGTTAGCTTTTACTAAAGCTGTTATTCCCTGACTTAAAGCTGTTAAGTTATTTGCATCAACTTTAACTCCTGAAACTGTAGTTACTGGATAGCCTTGAGCTGCTATAGTTACATCATAAGTACCAGCTTCTACATCATTTACAACATAGTAGCCATCTGCATTAGTAGTCGCAGTTTTGCCATTGATTGTAACAACTGCGTCCTTTACTGCTGTACCGCCATCAGTAATAAATCCAGCTATACCTGATGAAAGTGCTGCGTTAACAGTAGTTTGAGCAGTATTTACTTGTCCACCTAAATATGATATACTATATGTGATATTTTGATCTACATCAGTAGGATTTACTGCAGGTAATGTTAGAGTTGCTACATTTCCGTTCATGCTTATAGCTGTTGCAGTAACAGTTGCTGCGTTACCGCCATTAATTGCTGCAGTTATAGCAAAATCAGCTACTGTAGGAGTTGTTGTTGGAACATCTGAGAATGTTACTTGTAATGTTGTTGCATTAATAGCACTTATATTACCAATTTTTTTACTATATTTTACATAGGTTAAAAATGGCTATATAGCTTGTACACAAGGCATAATGAATTTAATATATTTGTTATTTATTTATTAGTTTAATATTTGGAATCTATTGCTTTTTAGAAAATTGTATAATTATTTAATAAATATATAATATTGCTTAATTATATATTTAAATAATTAATAAAGCTTAAAAGAAAAAATATTATAAAAAGCAAGTAACTGAGTAAATAAAAACATCATATTAGCAAATATGATGTTAAATGTAAATAAATATATAATTTTACATACGATAATGATTTTATGATGAAAACAAAGCCTTAATTTCATTTTCATATCCGTATTTTTTAAAAAATTCAATTATTGCTACTTCAAAGATCTCTCTTTGGCTAATATTTTTTTCTTTACTGAATTCTTTAATTAATTCGGCAAGAGGATGAGACATACATAGAGATTTAGTAATAGTTATACCACCAATTACATAACGGGGAATAGTAGCAGAACTATTAATAGATAATAATTCAGTTAGTTTATCTTTATTTCTGCTTATCATTTCTAGCATTGGAATTAAGTTTTCAAGTCGTTCTAACTGTGGTATAGATGTATAATTTAAATCAGAGTTAGACTGTTGTGCTATATCTTTGTTATCTATAGAATTAATGGTGTCTTCGTAATTATTGGGAGAGTTATTGAATTCAAAGTGACTAATTGGCATGGGATCGTCATCGTAAAACTCACCTTTTAAAAATATGTAGTTTTGTTTTTCGGTAGACCATATATATCCTTTAGATTTCATGTAACCAGCCATAGTTCTATGGTCTTTCATTCCTACTTTTTTTGCAATTTCCATAGGTTCCAGTCCCATATTAAATAAGCCAATAATTTTTTGAACCTTTCCTGTTGTGGAATTAGAAATTGAGTCAGGAAAATGATCAGTCATTTTATATATGTAAGTTTGTCTAACAGAGTCCCAGACATATCCCCGTCTTCGCATGTACATATCTAATGTTCTATAGTTTTTGTGATTAAGTTCTAAGGCTATGTCTTCTCTCGTTTTACCTTCCATGAGACCTTTTAAAATGTATTTATCATCATACTCAATTTTTTCAGTGCTGCCTAAGGATACTGCTATTTCATCTTCAGCATTGTAATAGTTATTATCCATAAAATCACATCCCTTATAATACATTTATTGATTCGTTTAGATCCTCCATATTTGCATGGGTATAAATAGAAGTTACTTTTAAATTTGAATGTCCTAGAAGCTTCTGAACATACACGAGATTTACTCCATTTTTTATTAAGTTCGAAGCAAAACTGTGCCGTAGTATATGTGCGCTTACATGCTTCTTCCATCCAAGCTTCTTTACTGTATCGCTCAGCACTCTGTTTACATAAGGTGCACTTAAATGCCCGGATTTTTCAGTAGCAAAAAAATAGTCACTGTCTATGGTTAAGCGATAGTTTTTTATATAATCTTGTAAAATAGGCAGAAGATTTTTATTAATTGGTATATTTCTATCCTTTCCACCCTTACCATTCAAAATTTTTATGATATTGCCATCAAAATCTACATCCGTTAGTTTTAAGTTTAAACATTCACTTATTCTCATTCCAGTATAGAATAAAGTTTGGACTACTACTTCAATTAGAGGATGTTCAATTGAAGCTATTAAAAGAGTTACCTCCTCTAAAGATAAAAAGGTACGTTCTTTTCTCTGAATTTTAATTGGTTCTACAGACATAGCTATATTCCAATCACAAAGTTTGTTCTTATATGCAAAGTTCCATAATGACCTAAGGGTATAGAGATTTCTACTTCTGCTTGAAGTTGTAAGGTTTTTTTGTTTCAAATAATATAAGTAGTCTTCTATATCACAAGCTTGAATTTCTTTCAAGTATGCAGGGCCATTAAATTTTTGTTCCAAAAAACTTTCAAAGGTGGTTAGGTCAGAATTATAGGATTTAATTGTTTCTGAGCTTTTATTAGTTATAGTTAGATAGTGAATAAAATTTTTTATTACCTTCTGTAAAAGCATTACACTCCTCCTTTGTATGAATATTTAAAACACATATTATATTAATGGTAAAATAACAATATACGACAATATATTAGCATCCATAGATAAATATGTCAATTATTGCATTAAGCAAGTATTACAACCTTATAATGTAAATTTAGTGTTTATATTATTTTTTTCAAAATTACATAATATATTCATCAGTCTAATGTTCGTAGTCTCATATAAAGTATTAGATATTATGATATTTGAAAAATATTTTTAGATAAAGATTTTATATTTAAAAGTTACAAGATTTATGATATAATTTCAACGATATAAATGGAGGTATTGAAGTATGGAGGATATATTACAGCAAATACTAGGAGAACTAAAAGAGATTAAAGAGGGGCAAACTAGAATAGAGAAGAAACTTGATTCTGTACATGACAATACAGCTAAAATAACTGGAAATATTACAGAAACTAATATGAAGATAGATAAGATATCAGATGATGTTGATTTTCTTAAGCATAAGGAACATCAAACGGAAGAAGATCTATTTAAATTAAAGAAAAATTTACAAATAATAAAATAAAAAGAATGGACAGCTTGATAGCTGTCCATTCTTTTTATTTTATTATTTTGCACTTACAGTAATCTTAAGTTGGTCTATAGT
>NZ_JAEEGC010000006.1 GCF_019207025.1 Clostridium thailandense
ATTGAGAATCTAAAATTTAAAAATAACAGGTTTATTCAGCCAAAAGAAACTATTATCTCAGAATGGTTTGAAAATAAATACCCTTCAGCATTAAATTAATTGTAAAAAACTCTCGTAAATTCAAAAAATCTCTATCATTTTTTGATAGAGATCTTTTTACTTTCATAAGATTATAAATTATTTATAAATCTAACCATTTAAATAAATTAATCCGTTTTCTTAAAAAATCAGACTGCGATAGCAAGAGAATGCTTTTCTCACAAATATTATAGTCCTTACGGAAGATGCCATAAATTAGACGATGTAACCATGCTAATGGTATACATATTGGATAATCCCTTGCATAGCTATACCTCCTTGAAAGTTTATGAGGCATTGGGAAAAAGAATTCAATAAGATATTTTAATTTCCCAGTAAGACTATAATATTGTCTATTACTTTCATAATAGAATAAAAGGTTATCGTCTGCTGGACCTAATCTTACCTTACCATAAATCCCTCCATAAACCCCTTCAGCAAGAACACTATCTATAATCATATCTATATATTCATTATTCTCTAAATCCTTATTGTACAATATGTTTGGTATAACCATATGAAACAATCTTCTACAAACTTCAAATATGGCAAAAACAAAATTTTTGATTTTACACCTTACAACTTTTTCATAAAAGCTATTCCAGTTGACTTTATGTACCTCTGTTTCAACCAAAATTACTAAATCACAAAGTTGACGGAGTCCAAATCCTGTATTGGCAAAGTGCACAGCCATATGCAAGCATAAGTATAGAATTTGATTTTCCAACGAAGGAATTAATATAGTTGCACCACCTATATTAATTTTTTCATTATTTTCCCATATGTCCTTTTCTAAATAATCAGCGTTTTTAAAATAGTTCATATCTATTGCTAACCAATGAAGCTCAATAGGAAAAAATTGTTTATGTAAAAATAATATATGTTTTAAGTCCCTATGATCCTCAAAATATCCTAGATTCAAAAGAATTTCTTCTACTTTGTCCAAATCTTCAACATGTATAAGTATATCTGTATCAGACATAGTTCTCAGTTCTTTTACTGGATAAAGTTCTCTAAGTACTAATCCTTTTAGCCCTATGACTCGTATTTTGGCTTCATTAAGAGCCCTTAATACAGAGATTATCTTATTACTGTTTTGTGCCTGATTTAACGAAGCTAAAATGGTGGTTTTCTTCCATTCATTCATAATTTCATTATTAGGTTTTAAATTGTCATCAATATCTTTTATTATAGGATATAAAAGTGCATATATATCCTGTTCCTTTGTAATTTCAAAAACTGTGCTCCAATTAATATTATCTATTTCATTATTGTTAACCCTTCTACCATGTATTGCTGCATTCAAAAGATGTACTAATGTTTGTTGATTATTATTCATACATAATCCTCCAGTAAATAACATATAAAACAACTTATGGTTAGCTTCTCTAAGCGCTAGCACTTGATTTATCATTGACTGGACCTCTGTTTTCTATATTCCTATATTTCACATCAAGAAGACTATTAATTTTATCATCAAGGCTTATTACTGATTTTTTTTCTTTATCTAATATACAACCAAGTATTTTGCACCTGATAGTAGCTATATTATCTTTAATAACACTGCCTTTATTTATTTCATTAACCCCCTCCTTCAAAACAAATAAACATCCATCAGTTGCGGCAGTGATAATTTGCGTATAACTTAAGTTTTCAAATGAAGGTGTATTCACAATTATATAATCAAAACCTTTCTTTAGGTATTCCATAACTGTCTTTAGATGTTCTGTTTTAAATAAAGAACTGTACCTATTCAAATCATTAGTGCCAAGTGTTAACATTGAAAGATACACGTGTTGTGTATCTTTTATATAATTCTTCAAATGCATATCATCTATACTTAAACTATTGGCAACCTCTAGCATTCCAATAAGCCCATTAATTGCTTTTATTCTATGATTACTTATGTTTAAATTCTCAGTTAAACTACAATCTATAAATAGTGTCTTTTTACTGTTTTCAGCCAAAATCATTGCAACATTTTTAGCTATTATTGTCTTTCCTTCTATATCACTATTACTTGTAATACTGATACATTTTACTTTATTACCATACCCTTCTATAATATTACGTAATCTTCTATATCTTTCCATGATATTACTTTTATCTTTCTTCATTTTTCACTCACCTCATATTATTCAATAGTGACTATCACTGGAATATTCAATATATCCTTGACTTGTTTTTCATTTCCTATCTTTAATCTATCTATATAGTTTCTGAAAAGTACTATACCAATTGATAATAGTAAGCCAAATAAAAACCCACAAGCAATACTTCTGGATTTACTTGTCGGTATTGGATTACTTGGTGTTCTTGCCTCATCCAATACCTGAATTTTTCCTACAGGCAATAAACTCATACTTTCCTCAATAAAGTTTTTACAATATGTGTTTGATATTTTGGCAACATCATCCCTGTTACTGCCAACTGCAGTTAATTTAATTATTTGCGTATTACCTGCACCGCCTGATAAAGAGGATGTTGATGAAGAGTTTGCCAAAGTTATTGGAGCAGCTGTCACCATTGCTCTTACTTGTGAGGATGAATAATTCTTCAATTCTTCCGCAGTTTTATCCATTACTAAATTGGATTGAGCAATTTGCACATAAGTATCTATTATTTTTTCGTATAATAAAATATCATTTTGTGTATACTGTGATTCATTTTTTGAGTTTTGTACAATACTTGTGTCTCTCTTAACTACTATTGCTGTAGCACTAGCTACATACATTGGGGTTGATAGAAACATGACTTTTAATGCTATGATACCTGTACACAATATTGTTACTAATAAAATAAATACAATTTTTTTCTTTAAAATTTTTATAATATCTATTAACGTTAGGTATTCCTCTGTATTATTTATGTTTTCCAAAGCTTTCACTCCCTCTATTTGTTTAATATTTTGCGTTTACTTATATATATTACAGTCTCAGTTATATTACTTTAATTTAGTCTATTGAATTTATCGTTTCTCCCCCTTACTATTAGTTTTTATATTACTTTCTATATTCACCACTATACCACCTAGTTACACCATCTACCATTCTTCTATAGCACTATTTTTTAATGATACGTATAATATCCAGTGTAATCTACCCATACTATTTTAATATCATATCCGTATACTACTCAGGTATAATTATGTTCAACAAGAATTCTCCAATTGTATTATAATTATTCTTTATTTGAAACATTTTTATAAAGTTGCAGTTGGATCGTTAAACAAAATGACAACTATGCACTAGACACTGCACATATATTTAAAAAGTCAAAAGACACTGACCTATTAACTGTTTTGTTCTTATTCATTTTATTCTCTTCTAATTAATTTTCGTATTTTATGATATCCCTCGAGACTACCATTATTTATCATCCAGTTTCGCAAGTTTTCTCGATTGCGATGATATGTTCTTCGAAATGTAAGTTTGTACGTCAAAAAAATTTTTTTTACTCTTTGATTTGGGCTTACATTCTTCTTTAATCCATTAATCAAAATTACATCAAGTTTATCTTTTTCCTCTCCACGATTTTCCTTCATTTTTTTTACAAGTGAAATAATAATAAACTTTAATCCAAAATAGTAAAAATAACATTCTGGATTATAAATAATATTAGTAGCTGTCATTTGATAATATTTCAAGTAATTCACATGACTCTCGCCTAACAATGACTCAACTTTTTTTATATCTTGGGAACAAGTTATATAATCAATATCATTAGCATCACGCAAATTATAAAGTGCAATAACAGCACTAGAGTCTATCACAAATTCTTCAAAATTCAAAAGATTGTTAATTAATTTAGACTTATATAAAAAAATTTTTTTATTCAGTTCAACATTTCGATCTGGAACTGTATTATTTATAAACTCTAATGTATTATAGTTTAAAAAAATCTGTGCCAGCATTACAGTTTCTTCATGAGTATCGTTAATATGTAGAGAATGTTTTCCCATGCCGAAAATTTCTCTAATTTTTTCTTTCACTTTTATAATATGATTCAAATTTGAATCTTGAATAACATAAATACATATTGGTTTATCAACATCATAGCACTCGTCTGCTTTGCTAGTAGCACCGGTATAATTATTCTCTAGCCCTCCCATCCAATCAAAACCGCAATAAGTTTGTACCATTATATTTCTCAAGCCGTTATAGGTTACATCGATTTTTTTACTATAAACTACTGTGAATTCATTATTTATAATAGTTTCTGCCTCTGTTATCTTTTCTTTATTAGCACCTATTGCCTTTGGCCACATACAAATCAGATGACTATCTGCATGTAAAATTATAAAAAGATAAATCATAAAATCCAAATATTTTTCTTCTAAAAACCTATTATTAAATAGTCGATAATTATTAGGTGGATACTCACAATTCACTCTTACAACCGGTACTTGCATATTCAGAGCAGCTGCAATTGCTACACGATGAGCACCATCCATAATTACACCAGATGCATTTACAGGTATTGCAGATACATCTGAAGAAACTCCTTTTTCTCTAATACTACTAATTAAATTGTCAAATGTTTCAATATAGGATTCCAGTGTCCTTTTTTCTGGATTACCTGGTTCACTAAATGTTCCTTGTGAAAATGCTTTGATATGTTCCTCATACAATTCCTTGGGCCATGTCATATCATAATCTCGTTCTTTACACCAAACATAGTAGTATTTTGCCATTAAATCGATACGATCTGCAACAAGAAGTTGCTGTGCATTCACCCATTCAATATAAACTTCTTCTTCTCCGTTCAAAGCATATTTGTTACAAAAATAATTACCAATCAATTCATTTTTGGTTGCCATTAGTCGCATGCCCATCCTTTCCTGTTTATTTTCACTAAAAATTTTTCCAAAAACAGATTCATAACCAATTGTTTCATTATCTTATATTCTTTAGTATGCCGGTTTGTAATGGAAAACGAAACTAAAACAATCATAGTTGTAATACATAATTTCACTATCATAAATATAATTGAATTCTTAGGCGTTATCAGCACCATTATATATATAAATATAATATCCATTAACGCCACTGCTATAAGCTTTCCTTGCATTTTCCAGTAATTAATCACTGGTTGTGAAAACTTCGTTCTATAAAGTAATCTAGGTTCGTACCAAACAGTAGTTAATAATCGGCTAATTCCGGTTGCATACAGAATTCCAGCCAAACCAAATATTTTCCCCAAAACAAACGATGTTATAATATTTATACAAGCTGTGATTAACATTATATATTTTATTTGCTTAAACAACCCCATTGTTTCACGATACATCCATACGGGATTAATTATATTTTGTAAATAAAAATTAAATAGCACAGCAAATAAAATTATATTATTCAAAGAATACTCTGTTCCAAATGCCATTGTAATAAAATCTGTAAAAATTGCTAACATACATCCGGTACACCATGTAGTCAAAACTGCAAACATTAAGATTAATGTATTAAATATGTCATAAGACCTTTTTTTATTTCCTTCTGCATTTAAATTTCCTAAGCTAGATATTAAAGAAGTTATAATAATATTAATAAATGTCATTATAGCAGTGACAATCATATTATAATTGGAATAATATCCAACAAAAATCGTGCCACAAATAATAGAAATTAAAATATTGTCCGTACTATTAATAATCACCACGCTAATTTTATACAAAAAAGTTGCCTTAAGATTTGAAAATAAATTTTTCTTTTCATCTTGAAGTATCATAGTTTTTTCATGATTCTTAATAAATGGGTATAACCTATTTGCAATCGTATTAAGTACAACATTATTAAGAATTGTACACAACACAAACAGTGATAAATAAATTAGATAATTACTTGTCCATAACAATATAATAATTTGTAAAACATACTGTACAAACAAAATTATAATGTTTACAACCTTAATAATGTAATTTTTCTGATCTGCATTTATAAGTGCCGTCTTATAGACAACAAAGTATGAAACAACTGAGTTTAATAAATATAAAAAATAATATTCAATTAATTCATTATAAGGAAGATTACTGTTAATAATAAATTTTAAAACTGGTAATAAACATATTCCAACAATGGCCACAAAAGATGCTATAAATAAATATAATTTCTGATAGAAATTTAACAGTTGATTTATTTTTTCTTGGTTATTTTCCCTAACAGGTTTATAAAGACTATAATTTAAAACATTACTAACTCCTAATTCAGCCATAGATAAAATTGATAAAATATTTGAGTATAAACCATTTACACCGAGATATTCTGCACTTAACATACGTACAAAAATTATGCGTGCAACAAATTGTAGTAAAGTTATTAAAAATTGAGAAGCAATTCCCCATATTACATTTGTTTTAAAATTTTTACTTCTTGAATTTTGATTCATAATTACCTCATCTATCTATTTCATCAAATAATTTTTTTTCTAAACTAATCATAGAAAATTCTTTCAAATATAGTTGTCTTGCATTTTCACATATCTTTCTTCTATCTTGCAAATAATATACTTCCACTATTTTATCAGCCAAATCATTTGTATTAGAATAATCATACGAAAACCCATTTATTCCATCTTCAACAAATTGATACTGACCTGTTCCAGATGCTGTAATATATAAGCATTTAAACATCATTGCTTCAGTTACAACTACTGGCATCGGATCATCATTTGAAGCACAAATTACCAAATCTGCTGATGAATATATTTGATGTATCCTTTCTCTAGGAACAGCTCCTACAAAAACAAAATGTGAATTACGCTTGATGGCTTCATCAAACTTTTGCTTATAATCATCTTCCCAAGTAGCACCTACAAATTTAAAAGTTACACTTTCTTGTATTTGTTTTGGCAGAAGATCATATGCTTCTATTACTTGGAGTTGATTTTTACGCCTGCAAATTCGCCCTATTACTACAATTTCAAATTTATTCTTTCCCCTAACTAGTTCTTTTTCTTTCGTAGATAAGCAATTTTTATTAACATTTTCAAACTGATCTGGTGTCCCATAATGCATAATATCGCTAGGAATATCCTGAAATATTTTTGTGAAGGCATCTTGTGTTCGATTACTAACACACTTTACATTAACATTACTTGCTAGTTTATGAGGAACATAACCTTGATAGTATCTTAGTAATGATTCTGTTTCATGAAGCCACCAAATAATAGGTGTTCGTATAACTTTCGGTAAGAAAACTATACAATCATAACAAACAATCGTATTTATAATAGTTAACTTAATATCAATCTGAGCCAAAATAGGAGCATATTTTTTTAACTTTTTTCCATAAACAAATGCATGCATTTTTTCTTTTTCACACTTATCAATAAGTGGCCCTGGCTCACGAAATAGAAAAATTATCTCATAACTGTGCTTTTGTAAAATCTTTGCTGCATCAAATAGTACAATAGGAGCTCCACCTGACAAATCAGCATCATGACTTATTAATAAACAATATTGCTTATTAGTGTCCAAAACTTGACTCTTTATCTGTTTAGCTAAGTTACTTGCATCAGAAGATGCAATAATTGTAGTTCCATATATATTTTTTATTTTACGCTTTACCATATTCATTAATTTTATCATCCTTTTCAATTTTGTGGATTCTCAGTTATATTATTCAAATTTAGTCTGTTGAATTATATATTTCTTTTGCAATATATCCATAAAAAGTTTCTCTATTCTTTTTAGTTTTAAGGTTAAGTTTTTGTCTTCTCTGAAGTTTATGAAAAACAGTATCTTTAATAATATCTTTATATACTTCGTTATCAAATTTATCATTCAATACTAAATTTAATTTAAAAAGCTTAAGATTATTGATTGGAACACTATCTATTTCTCTTTTTATTTCAGGAATATAGTTATATCCTAACAAAATAATATAATCAAAAAGAAAATAGTCTATTAAGTAATCTTCACGTTCCCAGTAATGTATATTGAATGAATTAATAAATGAAAATATTATATCGGAAGTATTTCCTGATAATAAAGCTGTATTCCACCTATATGCGGATAGAGATGTTATATTTTCATCAAATTCTAATTTCCCAGTAAAAAATTCTGGTTTAAATATATTATTTGATATTGACTCAGTGAGATAGAAAGTTGCATCTATCCATAATCCCCCATACTTGTTCAATAATCCGATACGAACAATATTGGAGAATTCAGTAAATGAAATAATTTCACTATTAAGTTTTTTATAAATATATTGCGGAAAGTCAATGTACTTTTTTAAATTCTTTTCAGAAATTAAAATAACTTCATGCTCACCACAATTTTTTTGTATACTATTTATGCATATTCGTATTAATTCTGGAGCTTCATCATAACCCTGCCACCAAAATACCCATATTTTTTTTGTCGAAGCTTCAAAATGTTTTTCTAATAAAAAAGCATTCTTATATTCTGCGATTATATGTCTGTAATTGTTATACAAATATTGCATAATATATTTTTGCTTAACTTTAGAAATTTTCAGAAATATCCTTAGTGGTCTTTTATCATAGTTAAATAATGCTTCTAGTAACGCAAAAAAGGCAATTCTAAATCCAAAATTTTTATTTAAATTATATATTTGATTCAGTCTCTGTTTTATTTTGTATATCATAATTAAACTCCTCTATTTGCTTAATTTTTATTGGTTTCATTTTAACTTTATTGTATGCTATAAACATAACTATAATTGTCCAAAATACCTTTTCACACCCTACTGCTGAAAACAACAGAAGAAAGTACATAATAAAACAATATTTAAAAGCATTATTAGCATTTTTAGCATCTTTTTTGTTACTGCTTCTAATCGACTCAACCAATAAGCCAATAAACAAGCTTAGTACTCCTATACTTCCAACTATTCCTTCACTTAGAATATACTCTAAGTAACCAACATCCAATGTATTAGTAGCATACCATTTACCACTTGGATTCATAAAATAAGCAATTCCTCTAATATGAGGATTTGCACCTAGACCAAATAAAAATGTATTCGTCTTAAATAAGTATAAAATGCCTGACAATTGTATTGCCCTAGAATTCAATCCTTGAGCATTCTCTCCATAATTCGCTAATTTATAATTAAATCCAAAGACATTTAAAATCGATTTGAAAATGCTAGTGAAAATATCAAATATGAAAGGATTTATTAAAGAAACTAGTATAATACTGATGCCAATGAACGCTATTGCTCCATAATATTTACGCCTGCTTGATTTCTTCTTATCAATAAACATAATAGCCATTAATACTACAAAAGAAATAATCGAACCTCTAGAATTAGAAAATAGCAAAGCTACTATATCGAGTAAGAAAATCAGTAGATATTTTTTCTGTTTTGAGCTTTCGTACATATACATTATCAATGGAGATACTAAAGCACAAAACTGTCCAAAATAAACAGGGTGACCAAAGGTTGCTTCCGCCCTTGTAAAGCCTAATCGTTGCACAGATGTTTCTAGCATAGTACGACTTACAGTCTTAAAATAGTAAGCTACGTTTATTCCCGTGATTGATTGTAATATTCCTATCACAAAAATCACTGCAGAAGAATAGATAAAAATTTTTAGACATTTTAAAAAAACTTTCTCACTAGATAGACATGATACAACAACTAAAAGTACTACAAGTTGTTCAAATATAATTATAAATAGTTCTTTAACTGCATCTACTATTGAAAACATATATAAACCATTTGCAATTATTCTGAATATAAAATATATAGCAAAATACATATACAGCCGCTCTTGTTTTAATATCTTAATTGTTGATTTTCTATGATCTTTTGTAAAATAATATACACATAAAATTAGTATGATAATTCTACTTGCAGTTAATAACGGTAATGAACTAGAGAATTCTACTGCAAAATATTCTGGTAATACAGCATATAAAGCAAAAAATAAATATAATGGCCATCTTTGATTTCCAATAATAATTAAGAAAACCATAGAACCAAATATTAAAATTGTCAAATAAATCAATATATCCATAATTTATCTTCCATTTCTCATTTAATAATACTTTTTAAAGACTGCGACTTGCTATAATCGTCTCAATGTATAATTAATTTTTAAAAAAACACTTCTTCTGTACGAGTAGCAGCCAAAAGGTGAATTAAAACTATATAATAACCTCGTCATAATATTCTTTTTGTACTTCTGCAAAAACTTCTTCATATCGTCATAAAGTTTATCTGATATACCCAATACATCCATAATAGTTAGCAAATTCTCCATTTGCAGAATAACTTTTCTTTTATTTATCAATAATAATTCGTCTTTTAGTGTTCGTTCTATTTTCTCACTCAAAGGTTCTTTTCCTGAGTTAACACCCAATGTATTATTTCCATGTTGCCTATAATAAATATATGGTCTATTATCAAAATACACTTTTCCAGATACGGCGCAGAGCAAATATAGCCACTGATCATGCATTGCCAATTCATTTTTTATATATTGAACTGTTTCACGATATTTGAATAATAATTCTTTGTTAAATACTGTGGTGCATCCAACTGTTCTGTTATCTGCTATACTTTTATATATGTCTAATTTATTAAGATGCCCATTTAGAACATATATTACGTTTAAACTGCTATCAGTAACATATGCTGCAGAACAATATATTTTAGGACACAACACAGAATCAGAGTCCATTTTCTCTATAGCAGAATAAATTTTATCAGGCTTCCATACATCATCTTGATCACAGAAAGCATAATAGTCGAAATCGCATGGACACTTTTTGAGCAACTCCATAAAGCTTCCACATGCTCCTAAATTTTTACCATCAGATATCAATTTTATATTTACATTCTTTGACATTATGTCATTAATAATATTCATACTTTTGTCCTTTGATTTATCATCACGTATGAATATATCGATAAGCACATTCTCTTGCTGTAACAACGATTCTATTTGCTCTCGCAAATAAAGTTCCCCATCGTATACAGAAAGCAATATTAGTACTTTTTTCATATTATAGAACTCCTTTTTGAATAATAATTAAAGTATTATAATTTACGAGCTGCATAAAAAATTTTTCTAAAGCACCAACTTAATTTTTATTTTTCCGATATTACTGTAATAAACTTATTTTCACTCAGACTATATTTGCTCCCCTTGAATAACTTATGTTTTATAACCCACCAAGCTGGTACCCAAATATACCTATGCATAGCTGGTGATACACTACCAATCATCCAACAGTTTCTTTCACAATTTTTAGTACATTTGCGAACTTCATCTGCCTGTTTAGAATTCCATAGCTTCTCCCAGGACTGATTCTTAAGATTACCCATAACTGCTTTCCTACCCATTCCATTACAAGGAATAACATCACAGAACGGATCAATGAAAAAAGCATTACTAGACATATCACATGGTAAGAGTCTCTTCTGACCATATATATAATTTATAAGGCCATGATTAAAGTAAGCTCTAAACCACTTTTTGGGAGATTTACTTTTAAGTAATTCATTATTTAGTTTTTCAAAGCTTTTAGCTACTTTATACTTATTGTCTATCTTGTTTGTTGTTTTCCTGAAATAGAAAGAATTGTGCAAGGTAGCAGTAGCAAATTCCATACCTAATTTATCAGAGATTTTATAAAGTGGAACCAAATCTTCACAATTCATATCCTGAACTGTCATCCCAAATCCCACATCTGGATGCCTCATTTCAACTAATTTCTTTAATGTGCTATACCCACGATTGAATCCATCTGCTAATCCTCGTATTGCATTATTTGTTACTTCAAGTCCCTCGATTGAGATTCTAATACCAACCTCTGGAAACTTATCACAAAGATCAATTATACGATCTGTGAAATATCCATTCGTAGAAATAACAATTCTATCTGATTTTTTATATAATTCTCTTACTATATTCGCCATATCTTTGCGGATAAAAGGTTCTCCACCAGTAATATTAGTAAATGACATTTCCGGTAACTTCTTTATATCTTCTAGTGTAATTTCTTCGGATGCCTTTGTTGGATCCCTCCAGCAATCACACATATTACAGTGTGCATTACATCTATATGTTACAATTACTGTTCCATATAAAGTCCTCTTACTCATTACATTTTTTTCTCCTATCTTTTTTGTATTAATCTAATATATTCTCGATATGTATTATTTTTTGTTACAACTATGTCTTTTTTAATATATAGACACAGCTTTCCCCAATAATTATAATTAAGATCTATATTTTATTATGATCTACACATTTTTTCGATCTAATTAGTTTCATATATTTAGAAATTAGTTCATCAATATATTTTTCCCAGTAATGTTTCTCTTTTGCTGAATATAGTATTCTATAAGATATTTTTTCATATTCTTTTCTATCAAGTTGCATTATGAAGTTTATTTTTATTTCCAAATCATCCGCATTTCCAGCTTCGAAAAGATATCCTGTTTTTTTATCTTCAATTAGTTCTGGCAGTCCACCAATTCTGCTAGCAATAACAACTTTGCCTTTTGCGATTGACTGTAGAATCGAATACGGACAATTTTCATACCATTCTGATGGGACTACAATTATTCTAGACCTTTCTATAATTTTTTCCATCTCATCTCCATAAATTGCACCGAGTAATTCTACATTGGTTAACCTATTCTCATCTATATATTTCTGTAGTTCATCTTTTATTAATCCATCTCCAACAATAATCAATTTATACTTACACTCCATTTGTTTATGGGCTTTCAAAAGTGTCAAAATTCCTTTTTCTTTTGAAAAACGTCCAAAATACAAAATATAATCTTTATATTCTTCATTAAATTTATATTCCTGATTAATTGGCAAAAAATTAGTCATATTAATAATTTTCGATTTTGTAAATTTGGATTTTTTCATTAAAGCCTTATATTGTTCACATTCAGCAATGTATAAATCTATTTTGTTGTAATATTTTCCGATTTTTAAAAATTTGGCTTCCATAACTCCAATGAAACTTTTTGCCTTCGAATCCTTAATACATAATTTTTTCACACAACTAACTATACCTTTATCCATACAGTCCTCACAAATTCCTGTTCTTGATAACATTGTATAATTAGGACAAGCAAAAATTAGGTCATGCATAGTCATAATAATCGGTATATTATATTTTTTGAGCACATCAACGACAGAAAAAGTAATTTGACGATGTATTAATCCAATATGTGCAACATCTGGTTTTTCTTCCCTGATAAGCTTTTTCATTTTTTCTTTTGCTTCAAAAGAATAAAATATCTTTAATCCCAATTTTATTTTACTTAGCATACCTTGCTTTCGACCATTATAATCTACATTTGAAACAAAATACTTTGATTGTGCACATGGTAAGTTTTTCTCATCTTGCATTGCAAAATAAATGACTTTATGGCCTTTTGCTATTAACGCTTCTGCTAAAGCAAAATAATAAGTCTCTGACCCGCCTCTCTTATAATGAAACTTATTAATTAATAATATTTTCATAATTACTCCCTATATTAATATTTAGTGTGATAAACTTTTCGCATAAAGTAGACTGTCTTTTCAATTCCTATACTCAACGGAATAGGATCAAGCTTTCCAAATGTATTCTCATATAAACTTATATCCAAATAATTCTCAGGCACATCAACTTTTCTCCCTTCTATATAATTTATATTGAGTCTAATTTTCAATATTTCCTGAATTGTTTCAATAACTTTCCTAATGGATATCCCATAACCACATCCTAAATTAAAAGTACGTTGCTGATGCTCTTGATTTGTTATATTTAAGATTCCACGTACTGCATCATCAATATAGATGAAATCTCTAACCACGGAACCATCTCCATAAACCGTAATTTCTTGTCCTATTAATGCCTTATAGATAAATGTAGTTACTGCTCCAAGAACTCCATTTGGATTTTGATATGGGCCGTATGGATTCGCTAATCTAATCACTCTATAATCAAGTCCGTATATATATCTATATAAGTAAAGCAATTTTTCTATAGTAATCTTTTGTAAACCATAAGCTGTAATTGGATAAGTTGTTGTATCTTCCTTTAAGGGCATTTCTTTTTCTTTCCCATACACTGTTCCTCCAGAGGAAGGGAATATTACTTTTTTAACCTTGTTTTTTACACAAGCCTCCAATAATTTAGCCATTACAACAATATTGGCAGCCAATTCATCAGGTATACACTGATTTGAAGTTGTAGGGACAGTAGTACTCACAAGATTAAATATAATATCTTGATCTCGAACCAATTCATCAAAATTAGTATCTATACGAAATTCTCCGCAAACATATTGCAGATTTTCTAATCCAAAATTTTTAATATTTTTAAAAAGCATCAAGTTTCTATCATATAAAGTAATGTTTAAATTTTTATCTTGAGCAAGTTGTAAAACTAAATTAGTTCCAATAAATCCTGCTGCACCAAAAATAATAATATTCATATATACCTCTCTTAATTTCTATAAAGCTGTATTGTGCTTAATACCACATCATCCCAGCTATATTTATTACATATAAAATTACTCGCTTCAGCTTTATATTTATTAACAATACTATAGTTATCACACAACCATTCCAATTTTTCTTTTAAATCACATATATTGCCCTTCTTAAAAACAACTGCTTTATCTTGGACTACTTCTGTGCATTCAGGAATATCAGAAACCACACAACAGTTTCCATAGCTCATTGCTTCCAGAAGACTAATTGGCATACCCTCAAGATCACTCGGCAACACATATGTGTATGCATTACTGTATAATTGCTGCAACACTTCGCCCTCTACAAAACCTGTAAAAATAATTCTATCATCACTCTTAGCCTTTTCTTTAATCTCACTCATAAATGTATCTGTATCTGATGAGCCTCCCGCAATTATAAGTTTTTTCGATGTATTTACATTTTTATAAGCATCTATAAGATATTGAATGCCCTTCTCTGGAACAATTCTACCCAAAAACAATATATATTCATCTTTTTTAAGCTTCCACTGTTTTTCAATCAACTCAGTCTCTTTGATTTCTGGTTTACTAATGCCATTAGGAATAAAAATAGTTTCTCTTCCGTAAGTATCTTTGAAATATTGTTGTACATTTTTGCTAAGAACGATCACTTCATCTGCATATCTAGCGGCAATCTTTTCACCGAGTTTTAAATACCAAGCAGCAAATCCCCCCCATTTTGATCTCTGCCAATCTAACCCGTGAATTGTAACTATAGTACGAATTCTAAATATATGAGGAATCACCAGCATTACCGAAGGACCTTCTGCGTGGTAATGGATGCAATCATAATGACCAAACAAAGCTTCCAGTGTTCCTAGGAAAGATGATGTTAATGCAGCAAAACCTTTTCCCTCGATAGTAGGAACTGTCTCAATACGGACTTTTTTATATTCTTTTAGCTGATCATTGCTGCTCCTATCATCAAACTCTTTTCCACTAACATGATGCCCCTTACGATTATAAGCAGTCACCTTATGTCCTAACTTTGCTAATCGTATTGAAAGCTCTTCAACTACAACTTCAATGCCACCTTCTCTAGAAGGTATACGTTTATGTCCAATCATTGCGATATTTAGCTGTGATTGATTACATTCTTTATGATGCTTATTATTCATCATCTGATTGAACATTTTATTGTACCTCCTAAACCTATTAAAATTCTATATTGATTACCTTTATTATATAAACCAAACTACTTATCTTACCTTATTAAATAATTTATCTATTATATTACAATATCAAACACAAACTTATTCTCTTTTAATTTGCACCACTTTTTATCTTTCTCTGATAAAATCAATTCTTCCATATTAACTTTATCTAATGGCCAATTTATGTTTATATCTTTGTCATTCCAAAACAAACCTACCTCATCTTCTGGATGATAAAACTTTGTACATTTATAACAAAATTCAGCCTCTTCAGATAAAACCAAAAAACCATGTGCAAAACCTTCAGGTATATAAAGCTGCTTTTTATTTTCCTCTGAGAGAGTTACTCCTACCCATTTACCATAGGTTTTTGAGTTTTTCCTTAGATCTACTACTACATCAAATACTTCTCCTTGAGTAACCCTAACAAGCTTTCCCTGTGGATACTGTCTTTGAAAGTGTAATCCCCTTAAAACACCTTTTTTAGACCTTGATTGGTTATCTTGTATAAAAATTGCATCAAGCCCTGCTTCTTTGAAATCTTCATAATTATAAGTTTCCATAAAATATCCCCTGTCATCTCCAAATACAACTGGCTCTATTACATATACACCCTGAATTTCTGTTTCTGTAAATTTAAATCTGTTCATTTAAAGCACTCCCTATAAATTAATTATCAATGCCATCTATTAAATGCCTTCAAAGCCTTTTCCCATTCTCTCATTTCATCACCCAAAGTACAGCGAAGCATCATATTATCAAGAGCGGAGTAAGCAGGTCTTTTAGCAACTCTTTCAATCTTCTCAGAGGTTATAGGGATCACTGTACAATTAATTCCAGCATAATCTACAATTTTATATGCAAAGTCATACCAACTGCATTCCCCTATTCCAGTACAGTGATATATTCCGTAATTCTCTGTTGTTATAAGTTTTAAGATATGATGTGCTAAATCTTCTGCATTTGTAGGATTACCTCTTTGGTCATTTACTACTTCTAAATAACCTTTTTCTTTTGCCGCATTTAATATGGTATACACAAAATTTTTACCATACTTTCCATAAAGCCATGCAGTCCTGACTATAAAATATTTACTACAGTGCTCTCTTACGTATTGTTCTCCTAAAAGCTTAGTCTTCCCATAAACACTTACAGGATTAGGGATATCATATTCTTTAAAAGAGATGTTTCCCTTTCCATTAAAAACATAGTCTGTAGACACATGTAAAAGCTTAGCTCCCACTTTTTCTGCAGCAATAGCTAAATTACATGGCCCTATAGAATTCACTTTAAAAGCATTATCTATGTCACTTTCGCATTTATCTACATCTGTATAGGCTGCACAATTCACAATAATATTAGGAATAAACTCCTCAATATAATCTAAAATTTCTTTTAAATTTGTGATATCAAGTTTATCTAAATCTACATACCTTATTTCAGAATTTACAATGTTATCATCTATTTTACCGATTTCAGACTTACCTTTATCAATTATGGAATGTATTTGAACACCTAACTGCCCCTTAGCCCCAGTAATTAAAATTTTCATTTTATCTTAACCTCCAAACATTTTAATAGAATTATTAAAATATCTCTCTTGTTGTAGCCACTTCTTCAATTAAGAAATTTTTTTCTTTAATTAAACTTAAAATATACCTTCCATAGTCTACCTTTCTTAGAGGCTCCACTAAATTTATTAATTGTTCACTATTGATATAACCTTTTCTGTAAGCAATTTCTTCAATACAAGCAACATAAAGTCCTTGTCTTGTTTGAACGGCTTCAACAAAATTTGCTGCATTAAGAAGTCCATTCGGAGTACCAGTATCTAGCCAAGCCATACCCCTTCCAAATAGCTCTACTTTTAATTTTCTGATTTTTAGGTATTCATTATTAATCTCTGTAATTTCTAGTTCTCCTCTATCTGATGGTTTAACACTTTTCGCTATCTCTACTACATGGTTATCATAAAAATATAATCCTGGAACAGCATAATTGGACTTTGGATTTTTGGGTTTTTCCTCTATTGATACCACATTAAAAGTTTCATCAAATTCTACTACTCCGAAATCATTAGGATTACTTACATGATATCCAAAAATAGTGGCTCCTTCAGTTCTATCTGCAGCTATTTGAAGTCTTTCTGAAAAACCATAACCATAGAAGATGTTATCTCCTAATACTAATGTTACGTTATCTTGTCCAATGAATTCTTCTCCAATTATAAAAGCCTCCGCAAGACCTCTTGGTTTATCCTGTACTGCATACTGAATGCACAAGCCTAATTGTTCTCCACTACCTAAAAGCTCCTTGAAAGTGTCTAAATCTCTTCGTGTTGATATAATAAGTATGTCCCTTATTCCTGCAAGCATAAGAACAGATAGCGGATAATAAATCATTGGTTTATCATATATAGGAACAATTTGTTTTGATATTGCTTTTGTCATTGGATACAGCCGTGTACCTGAACCTCCTGCAAGTATAATGCCTTTTCTAACCATTTTGTTTCCCCCATAGCTTATATAGATTCATACATTTTTTCATAATATTTTTGATATTCTCCAGAGGTTATATTCTTCATCCATCCTTTATTTTCTAAGTACCATTGAATAGTTTTATCTATACCTTCTTCAAAATTTGTTTCTGGATACCAATCTAGTTCATCTTTAATCTTAGCTGGATCTATAGCATATCTTCTATCATGTCCTTTTCTGTCCTCTACATATTTTATTAATGACTCGCTTATAGAAGAGTCTATATTCTCCTTAAAATATGAAATTATAGTTTTTACAATATGAATATTCGTTCTTTCATTATGTCCACCAATGTTATATACTTCTCCGAACTTACCATCATTTATAACCATATCTATAGCTTTACAATGATCATCCACATAGATCCAGTCTCTTATATTTAAGCCATCGCCATAAATAGGAAGTAGCTTTTTATTTAAGCAATTGTTTATGATAAGCGGTATCAATTTTTCTGGAAATTGATATGGTCCATAGTTATTTGAACATCTTGTAATGTTTATAGGCATTTTATATGTATCATAGTAAGACTTAACAATTAAATCAGCTGAAGCCTTGCTAGCAGAATAAGGACTATGAGGGTTTACTGATGTAGATTCAATAAAATATCCGTTCTCCCCTAAAGATCCATACACTTCATCAGTAGAAACCTGAATATACTTTTTATCTTCTGTGAAGGTATCTCCAATTTTCCAATAGTTTTTAGCAACATTAAGAAGATTTACTGTACCTAAAACATTGGTCTTTATAAATACTTCTGGTTCTTGTATACTCCTATCTACATGTGATTCAGCAGCAAAATTTACAATATAATCTATATTAAATTCTTCAAATAAATTTTCTACTGCATATCTATCACATATATCTGCCTGTACAAAAATATAATTTGGATAGTTTTCTATAGTTTTAAGATTCTCTAAGTTTCCTGCATAAGTAAGTTTATCTAAATTTATAATTTTTATATTATTGTATTTATTTAACATATAGATAATAAAGTTTGATCCTATGAATCCTGATCCACCAGTTACTAAATAGGTTTTCAATTTTATTCCTCCTTCTATTTATTTAACATTTCACATTTATTCACATATAGTGCAATCTCAGTTCTGTTGCTTAAATTTAGTTTGTTGAATATGTGATTAATATGCTTTTTTACTGTATGTTCTGTTATTAAAAATTTCTCTGCAATTTTTTTATTATTTTCTCCCTTAGCTACTTCCATCAATATTTGTTTTTCTCTAGCAGTTAATACTTTTAAATCAGCTTTAAAATTTTCTTTTTCATTTATCATGTGGTCAACAAAGTAAGAATCATAGTATTTTTTACCAGTATATACCTGTTCTATAGCGTGCAGCATTTCTGTTTCACTAGAGTTACCTAATATGTATCCTTGAACTCCATTTTTCAATGCTTTCACAAAGATTTCGTTATCTCCGTAAAAATCTAATATTATAAATTTAGCCGTTGAACCAGAATCTCTTATATCAGTAATTAAATTCAACTCTTCTTTGTTTCCCTTGCAAATATCTAACAGAACCACATCCGCTATATTATTTTTTATTAAATTCACAGCTTCTTTCACCGTTTGACCAACGAACTGTATTAAAATATCTTTTTGCTTAGATATAATAGATGATATTCCTTCTCTTATTAAAGAGTACTTTGATATAATTATGACTTTCATAAAGCTTCACATTCCCTTTTCTATTCTGTTTATTACCTAATAAGATAAACATTTTAACCTACTTCTTATTATTTTTTGCATCTAAAGTTCTATTTGTGACTTCGCAGAAACCTAACACGAAAATAGACTGCTTTAATCTGTAATAGAGGCTTCCTTTATAATTAAATCTTCTTCACTATAAAATTTTTCTCTATCATTCAAGTTACTAGCTTTAAACCTTGAAAGATATGACATAAGCTCATCTCTCAAATCCTTACGTTTCAAAGCATACTCTATATTAGCTTGTAAAAACCCAAACTTATCTCCAACATCATATCTAGTTCCTTCAAAACTGTAAGAATACATAGCTTCTTGTGATGATAATTTTTTTAATGCATCTGTAAGCTGTATTTCTCCCCCTTTTCCTGGTTCAGTTTCTTCTAATATTTCAAATATTTTAGGAGTTATTATATATCTTCCTAGAATAGCTATATTTGATGGAGCTTCTTCTATCTTAGGTTTCTCAACTAGATCTTTTACCTTATAAACTCTATCCTCAATATTTATGCCTTTTACAATACCATACTTTGATACTTGTGATTCATGCACTGGCTGTACTCCTAATATGGATGTTTTGTATTCATTAAAACAATCTATTAATTGTTTTAAACAAGGTACTTCGCTATCTACTATATCGTCTCCAAGCATGACCGCAAAAGGCTCGTCTCCTACAAAGGTTTTAGCACGGCTTACAGCATGTCCTAATCCTCTTGGTTCTTTTTGTCTTATAAAGTGAATATCTGCTAAGTTTGATATACTTTGAATCATTTGTAATAATTCTTTTTTATTATTATTTTGTAGTTGATCTTCAAGCTCTACTGATTTATCAAAGTGATCTTCAATAGCTCTTTTATTTCTGCCAGTTATTATTAATATTTCCTCTATACCTGATGCCACCGCTTCCTCAATTATGTATTGAATAGTAGGTTTATCTACTATTGGCAGCATTTCTTTAGGCTGAGCCTTGGTTGCTGGTAAAAACCTTGTACCCAGTCCAGCAGCTGGAATTATTGCTTTTTTTACTTTCATCCCTATTACTTCCTCTTTATTCATATAAAAATTGCTCAGGAATCTACATTTTAAACTGAAAAGCCTTATATAGTGACTTAATTTAGTTATTGTTCAAACTATATCTTTTACATCTTTACTCAATAACTGCTTATCATTAATTTTATAATTATTACATGTTTACAATTTTACCATGTGATTGAATTTTTACCATTACACTACAATTCCATTTTTAATACATTTGTATAATAGCCCGTATAATCTACTCATACTGTTTTGATATTACATCTATATACTACCTAGGTAGTATTTTCAATCAGAATTTTTAATTAATAACTGGTATAGATATATTTTTCTTTGAGAAATAAAAATATCAATGGATAATAAACCCTCATGCAAATAAAAAAGGTATATATAATGACTAAATATTAATCATCATATATACCTTTACTTTAAAATATTTGAAGTATATATTTTTATTATTACTTGCTACTAATAGCCTCTCCTTTTCTATCTGTTAGATCTATGATAATAGTTTCACGATTACTGCTAAATAGAACTTTTCTTTTACTATGATGCATTTTCTCTGATAACTCCACACTTATTAGCATACAATGCTACCTGTGTTCTATCGCTCAGGTTAAGTTTTTCGAATATATGATTGACATGCTTTTTAACTGTGTTCTCAGAAATATAAAACTTATGTGATATTTCACGATTACTCATGCCTTTTCCTATTTCACATAAAATTTCTCTTTCCCGTGGAGTAAGCTGTGTAAAATCTTCAACCTTAGTACTACTCTCATTAATCATACTATCTATGAAGAAGGAATCATAATATTTCTTACCTTTATACACCTGATCAATTACATATAGTATTTCCATTTCAGTTGATTTTCCTAATATGTACCCATCTACATTACATTTTATTGCTCTTACAAAGAGTTCTTTGTCACCTTGAAAATCTACTATTATAAACTTAGTTCTCATCACTTGATCTTTTATTTCTTTAATTAGATTTAACTCATCTTGGTTATATTTATGCAAATGAAAAAATACAATATCAATATATTCCTCTCTAATTAAATCAACTGCTTCCATTATTGTTTCCGTATCAAGCTTTAACTTCATATAGCTACATCTTGTAGCTATTGAACATAGTCCTTCTCTTATTAGTGTATAATTTGAAATAATAATTGAATTCATAAAAACCACCCCAATAATCCTAATATCTTATGTTTTTTATTTTATAAACAAAAAACTTCCAAAAATTATAATCATTGGCCGGTTGCACTATTAGCTCCCTAAACTCCAAGTGCCCAAATACAGAATTTAGTTCCATGCCTCCGTAATTATTCTACTCTTTTTTCCATAAAACTCATCCTCTAAATATTATTAAACATATGACAATAATTACACTAAGGTATATTATTAGTATTACTTTAGGTTTATTTATTCTCATACAGTAGAATATGAAATAAACAAATATATATACCCTTTCTATAATTTGTAATAAAATATTTTTAATACTTTTGGGAAAATCTTTTTCCATTAGACTTTATCTTCAACTTATAGTAGAGAAAGTAAAACACTACCATACCTAAAATACTTCCCAGAAAGTCTATCAATACATCACTAACAAGTGAAGTTCGTCCTGGTATAAATGACTGATAAAACTCATCCAATACAGCATAAAGCAGGCATATGAACATAATGTAGGTTAAAGCTCCTTTTCCCCTTATATTGAAAGAAAACAATATACTACTTACTAATATAGCTAATACTAGATACTCAAATGCATGGGCATTCTTTCTTAAAAATTTATTTAAAATTTCTTCTTTATCTGTATTTTTTAATTTAATCAAACCTTCTTGATTGAAAATTTTGCTTTCGGTTAACTTTTCGTCTTGCGTTTTTGAAACTTGCACTATATTCTTATATTGTTTAACTATCTTATTGCACTGTGTTTTTATATCATTTAAAAGCTTATGGCTTCTTGCCTCAGATATATTTGCATCATTAGACGAATTGTAAAATATAAAACATATCCAAAATATGCTCAAAAGAATGCATATATTTTTTTTCAATTCATTCTGCCCCCAAGTCTATATCTTAATTAGTAATTTTTTCATCATAATATTAAAATTATAGCACACACAAAGTTAACATTCTACCATTTATTCACTAATATTCAAAATTATTTTTTTATATCCTATTTATAGCTTTAGATATTTGTAATATTTCTTCAAAATAATAGTAATATAGTTATTTATTTTTAAAAACTATTGCAAGTACAGAAGAACATTTTCATAGAGTTAAAGAACTTTCAATCAGGCTCGCTCATCACATAGGGTTATCTAATAGTGAAGTCGAAAAATTGGGATTGCTTGCAATGCTTCACGATATAGGTAAAGCAGCTATACCCGATGATGTTTTGGAAAAGCCTGGTTCACTGAATAGTGAAGAATGGTCTTTGATGAAACAACATTGTGAAATAGGATATAGAATCGCAGTCGCAACTCCTGAAATAGCTCCTATAGCAAATTTCATTTTATACCATCATGAACACTGGGATGGAAGTGTATATCCTTTTGGCTTGAAGAAAGATGAGATACCTAAGTTATCACGTATATTTTCTATAATAGATGCTTATGATGTTATGATCTACAGCAGGCCTTATCGGTAAATGATGCAATTGAAGAAATAAAAAGGTGTTCAGGCTCTCAATTTGATCCAAGTATTTGGGAATTTTTTACAAGCATGCTGCTAAATGAGTATAAACAAAAAAATTGCAACTTTTAGTTATAGAATTAGAAACTAGAAAGTTGAGCTATACCTCAAATATGTTCACCTTCTAAGCAAGTGAAAGCATATACCTGAGTTTAAGTCAACTTTCGTTTTTAATCCTACAACTAAAAATTTTTTGCCTTTTTCTTTGTATTTTTAACAACTTTATTCTAAACTTACATAATAATAGCCCTCTTAAGAATTTTACAGTTTTATTTAATCTCTTAAGAGGGTAATTATTTTATCTACTTAGCACTCTGAAAATCTCCATTTTTAGTATCGTCGTTCTTAGTTTTATGTTTAAAATCTTAATTCTCAAAATCACACTTCATAAGAGAAACCAATTTAATTTTATAACATTTTTTAAACATTATCCGATATTCCATTTGAATGTTTATCTTTATTATTCAATGTACTATGTCTAATTCCATATAAGAAATAAATTAAAACACCAATTACAGTCCATATAGCAAACCTAATCCAAGTAACTCCTGGTAAACTGTACATAAGATAAAAGCAAAATAATACTGTTAACACTGGCGTGACGGGAACTCCAGGGCATTTAAATTTTCTTTCAGCATCAGGCATGGTTTTTCTTAATACAATAACGCCTACAGATACAATTATGAATGCCGATAAAGTTCCTATATTACATAAATCCATAAGCACAGTCAATGGCAACAATCCGCCTATAAGAGCTGTCAAAGCACCTGTAATTACAGTACATGCTGCTGGAGTACCATGCTTTTTTGATATAGCTGCAAAAGATTTTGGTAATAATCCATCTCTAGACATTACCATAAATATTCTAACCTGACCATACACTGTTACAAGCAAAGTCGAAATCATTCCTATGACAGCTCCTACACCAACTAATGCAGACCCCCAATTAATTCCTATTCTTGACAATGCTGCTGGTAGTGCGTTATTTACATCTATTTCTTTAAATGGAACCATCCCTGTAAGTATAAACGAAACAGAAACATAAAGTACAATAATCACCCCTAAGCAAATAGTTAGCCCTAATGGAATGTCTCTCTTAGGATTAATCGTTTCTTCTGCTGCAGTAGAAACAGCATCAAAGCCTATGTATGCGAAAAATATAATAGCAGCAGCTGACATTATTCCTTTAGTTCCATAGGGTGCGAATGGATGATAGTTAGCGGGATTTATATGAGTTACTCCAAGAAATATGAATACGATTATTACAGATACCTTTATGATAACTATAATATTATTTACTTTTGCACTTTCAGATACCCCCAAATAAAGCAACCAGGTTATAAAAGCAACAACGAGAATAGCTGGCAAATCCATCATCCCCCCAACAAGTGGAGTTTTTATTATCATTTCAGGAAGGTGTATTTTATAAGCGTCTAAAACCCCTATAAAAGCTGCTGACCATCCAGAAGCAACTGCTGCTGCGACAACAAGATATTCAAGTATTAAGTTCCAACCAATAAGCCAAGCTACAATTTCGCCAAAAGCAACATATGCATATGAATAAGTGCTTCCGGATACCGGAAACATCGTTGCAAGTTCTGCATAAGTAAGAGCACAAAGAGCACTTGTTATTGCTGCTACTACGTACGACATTGTAACTGCTGGACCTGCCATTTGTGAGCCTTGCCCCGTGGCCACAAATATACCGGTTCCTATTACTGATCCAATTCCAAGTGCTGCTATATCAAATGCTGTCAGCTTTCTTTTTAGACCGCTCCCCTCTGTTGACTCTTTAAAGTCTTGAACAGTCCTTTTTCTAAATAAATTCATAAAGAAATCCCCCTTAATTTTTTAGGCTTTTATTTATTAAAATTTTGGGCAGTCAAGCATTAAAATTGATTTTATGTGCTAATTTATGAGTCAGGAATACATATTATTAAACTCTTAGCGTATAAAACTAGCAGAATTATTGGTTTAATGCATATATCACAGCTTATAGTACTATATAGTTGGAACTATAATTTTACTCAACTAGTTAGTTCTCATTTTTTATTAGTTCTCTGAAATCCCCCATTATTGCTCTTGGCACAGGAAGATCTATCATTGTCTTGAGTCCTGGATCAGCATTTATTACATGTGGAATCATATTTACGCACATAGCAATTGTTCCAATTCCACCTTCAACCTCAGGCTTATTTGCCATGTGAATATCCGGTGTTCCTTTAATTGTTATATAGTCTCCTGTTTCTGTACCTTCCATTTCTGGTTCAATCTGTTGTGGGTGAATCATATCTATCTTAACTTCTCCATCTACCCATCCCTGGCCTGTCATGTTAACACCTGCAACATCTCCAGCTTTTGAAAATCCATAAGGTGATTTTCTATCAATAGATGTAACTATTGGTTTCATTTGCTGTTCAAATTTTTCAACCTTCCAGCCAATGGCATCTCCAATCATTCTTACTGACTCTGCAAACCCAACATGTCCAGCAAGTGTGCCATCTTTAACTCCTTTTTCAAATTCTTCTACAGTAGCACCAACACCTTGTTCCTCCATAACAGCTGGTCCAAATGGAGATAAGCTGTTCACTCTCTTTGCTTCAACATGTTCAACATCCATCATACAACCAGTTAAACAAACTACAAGTAAGTCCATAATAAGACCTGGGTTTATACCAGTTCCAAGTATACTAACACCATTTTCTTTAGCTATTTTATCAAGTTCTGCCGCAAGTTCAGGATTTTGAGCTTGTGGATAAGCCATTTCCTCTGCTGTTGTGATTACATTTATTTTCTTTTCAAGTACAGTCTTTATTTTTGGAAATACTTTTTTTGTAAATGTATCTGTAACAACAAGACATACATCACAGCATCCTTCAGTTAAAACTTCATCAATTTCAGGTTTGATTATAACCTCCGGTCTGCTTCCTTTTTCTATTTCTAAGACTTCATATATACTCTTTCCTACTCTATGTGGCGCCATATCACATACACTTACAATATCTACCCCTTTTTTCTTTAAGAGCATTTTTACCATGCCGCTTCCCATTGCTCCAAATCCCCAAATTGCGACTTTTACATTTCTTTTCATCTTAATTCCTCCTTAATTATATTAATCTTTGAAATCTTCACACAACTATAGATATAGCTAGCTCCTCTTCGTAATACTTTTCCACATACCCTGAAGTCATAGCAGCAAGGAGACACCCATAATCCATTTTAAATTTCACTATATCTCCAACCTTAAATTGACTTTTACTATCTGTAACATCTAAAATCAAATGGTCGCTGCTTGCTCCAAAAATACTTATATTTTTATCTAATGGGCTAAGCCCCTCAACTTTTATATCTTGCCTACCTATAGCTACAATGGCCCTTTTACGTATACCTTTATCCTCAAAATGTGGTCTTTGTCCAAAGGCATCCATACCTATTGTCCCTTTAGGAACTGTTGGCTTATTTTTTATTTCTACTATTTCACCTTTTAGTATAAAGGCATCATCATAGCAGTTAGGTATTAGCTGTCCAAAAGCTGTTTCTCTTCCTAAAACAATTCCTTCACCAATTCTTAATTGGTTAATTTCTACAGGAATAGTGCTATTCATAATCATATAAAGACTGCTGGAATTACCTCCAGATATTATTGATAGTTCTATATTAAAAAGAGCTTTTATATCATGTTTTAACTTAACGAGTTTTCCTAAGTTATTTCTGTCTGGAAGCACTCCTCCATAACATGTAACATTAGTACCTAATCCAACCAATCTTATATTCTCTAGCTTTAATATTTCCTTAACAATACCAATAACATCTTCCTCAAGCACACCCTCTCTTAAGTCTCCAACATCTACCATAAGTACTATGTTGTGAATCTTACCTAGGCTTTTTGCTGCTTTATCTAAAACCTCAATAGTGTTTAATTCAGAGTTCATGCTTATATCACTATACTTAACAACATCTTCAGCTTCACTTTCCATGGATATCCTTAAAAGAGTCTTCTTACAATTCATGTCTTTTACTTTTTTTAAATTTTGTATTCTCGAATCTCCAATATGGGTAATGCCTCCATCTAACATTGCTTGTACTATAGAGGTTTCTGCACAAAACACCTTTGTGACTCCAATAACATTAATACCTTTTTTGCTACACATGGATAGAACTTCTTTTACATTGTGAGTTACTTTGGACAAATCCACTTCTACACATGGGTATCTTTTTCTCATAATGAGACTCTCCTTTTCATTTATTACTTTTATAATCACAATTTTCTGCTCTACACTATTAAGCTTCTTCTTTATTACTTTCCATATCCTTAGTTATATTTAAACTCTGTCTTAAAAGAGCTTCTGCAGCTTCTTTATTCTCTCTACTCAGCACTCCAGCACAGGCCATAATATAGTCCTTGTCTATTAATACCTTAGACCCTTTTCTTGGTAACATGGTAACATCATCTTTTAGATACCTTATATTTAAGAGGTTATCTTCTCCTCCTGGCAATCTTGTTAATGCTCCACCAGTGCCTATTATATATTTTACCTGAGATAAATCTTTTCCATAGGCTATAAAACCACTTTCTCCACCATATTTTCTTTTTATAGTTCCAACATGCCTATTTACTGCTACTTCTACCGCTTTCTTAGTTAACATGCAGCTAGCCTTTACTTCATCCTCCTCTGTAGGTATAGGCTTTATGTGATCAGCTATATGCTCCTTACTAAATCCTGCTAAATCTCTAACATCCAAAATTTCTATAACATTTTTACTGTTAACAAAAACTCCAAGATCCCCTTCTACTGTTCTTTTAGCTTTCGGTTCTGGATTCACTAACATATCCAAGATTACTACACTACCTTCTGTAACAGAATGCACATCAGTAGTAGCTCCACCAACATCTAAGACCACTAAGTCTCCTATAATCTCGTAAAGAACTTTTGAACTTTCCATAACCGCACCTGGAGTTGGCATTATGCTCCCATCTACCATATCCTTTATCTTATTCATTCCAGGAGCCTTTACGATATTCTTTTCAAAAGCATCCTGTATTACTTTTCTAGCTGGTTCTACATTTAATTCATCTACTCTAGGATAAACGTTATCGATGATGTAAAGTTCCTGTCCTTCAAATATCTCCCTTATCTCTTCTCTATTTTCAATATTTCCACAGTATACTATTGGCTTATTAAATTTCTCTGCGCTTATTAATTCCGCGTTATGGAGAGCTGTTTCTCTTTCACCATAATCTGTACCACCTGCGATCATTATCATATTAGGATTTATATCGCGTATTCGCTTTAGATCACTCTTCCTCATCTTTCCAGCTGTGACCATTTTTATTATTCCACCAGCTCCGAGTGCCGCCTCTTTAGCAGCCTTAACTGTCATTTGTTCCATGAGACCATGGACAGTTATTTTTAGGCCACCAGCTGCACTGCTGGTAGCTAGCATCTTTCCCCAAACAAGTTCTTCCCCTATTTTGTCTTCAATATCTTTTACTGCATTTTTTAATCCTACTGTTACATCACCATCTAATACCGTAGTACAGCTTTTCCCTTGAAAAGCTGTATCTACAAAAACCATATTATTTTTATCAAATTTTAAATTAAAGGCTGTAACTAATGTAGTAGTGCTACCTATTTCAGCAATCAGGTAATCTACTTTCACAAAAACCCCTCCTATTCTTCTTCATCAGGATTAAGCCCCATTAGTTTCTTTATTATAAAGGATGCAACATCCGTTCCATTAGATCCTCTTCCAAATCCAACATCCATTCCTTGTGCTTTAGCTATTTCATCTGTTACCTGAGTTCCACCAGATACAAGAATCAATTTATCTCTTACACCTTTTTCTACACACAAATCATGAAGTTTTTTCATATTCTTTGTATGAACATCGTTATGAGTTATTATTGTACTGCATAATATTGCCTGAGCCTTTGATTCTATAGCTGCATCTACAAGCTTTTCTACTGGACAGGAAGTTCCAAGATATATTGCCTCTATTCCAAACTTTTCAACACCACCATGTTTAATGTCAATAACTTCCCTCAATCCTACTGAATGTTCATCTTCTCCAACCGTTGCAGCAACAACCTTTATTGAATGCTCTTTTACATAATCCCTCATCACATCAAAAGCAAGAACTTTTCTTCTTCTAGGAAGTACTAATTCATCACGCTTTACTGGAGTAAAATCACATACTCCTTTTATTTCTACAAGCGTTCCTTCAGCCTTTTGTAATACTTGCTTATGAAGAATTTCTACATCTTTTAGATTCATTCTCTTTCCTATTTCAATAGCTGCTGCTTCACTAATTTGCTCATTTTCTGGTAAGCATAAAGTAATTTTTACATATCCATCCTTAGCCCATTGCACTTCTGGAACTACAGTGCCATCTTCCCTAACCTTTTCCATTCTCTTAAATGCATTATCATTTTCATCTAGTTCATCTATATACTTAATTTTAGAATGATTGCATAATGTACACTCATGTATAGCATCACAAGGTTTACTATATTCTTTTGGAACATTGTTATATCCAAAGTGAGCGCAAACTGGTGCAAAATAGTCTTCTTCTCTTTTAACTATTGTACCTACAGCATCTCCACCATTCATTTTTCTTGCAATACCGTCTCCGTTTCTTTCTGGGTATTCCCCTGAATCAACAAAGAATCCTCCATCAACAGCCTTAAAATATCCACCTTCTTCAATCATTTCTTCTAAGAATAGAACAGCTCTTTCTTTCAATTCTCTTACTTTCTCTGGTAGATAGCCTTCTTTCTTTAACTCTAACATATCCATTAGGCCATCCATTGCTACAAATGATTGTTTAGCTGTATTTATAGCATGTATGTTATTATAGTGCCATGGAACATTTCTTCCTTCATCAGGAGTTATTGTACTTTGTATATCTGCAGAAGTTAACTCAGATATTAACAAGTTTAGAGTATGTCCTACTGTAGCTTCTCTTTCACAGGATTCTATATATTTAGTGTTCATCTGAGCTCTCATCTTGTATTTATCAAATAAATCTCTTAAAGCTACTGCATAAGGTAAATCATATCTCATACAAGGTGCTGGCGCTGATGTTGGAGGTACTGTTGAAAGAGATATTTTTTCTGGCTTCATTCCAACCATTTCTGAGAATTTTGCATTTATAGCATGCTGCACCATAAGCTCTGGCATTACATTGTAGCCTTTCATAGCAGTTGCGTTAGCATTATGAGCACCATCTATTTGAAGCATATCTGCCCATGCCATTACTCTTTTAGCTACTGCTGCATCAACAAAAGATCTAAACATATTTATATTTCTATAAAGTACATTATATTGAGGATCTTGGTGAGCTCCGTTTACTCCTTCTTCAGCAAACATAACTGCTATGTCAGGTCCTGCTACACCAGATATATAGGAGTGGAAATTAATTTTTCTTCCTACTTCTTCTTCTATTAAGTCTATAGCTTTTCTTGTTGCTCTAACTTCTTTTCTTGTTATAGGAACTCCACCTATCCCTTCTGGGGTTCCCTCTATTAATCCATCATAATGGCTTTGACCTGCTGTTCTTATAACCATTAGGTGATCTGCTCCATGCCAAGCAGCCATTCTCATTCTTCTAATATCATCTTCAAATCTTCCTGAAGCTATTTCTGTTGTAATAACTGACTTTGGTTGAGGATCTATGCCACCAAAACTTCTAGCTGCTGGAAGTGGCTGACTCTTTTTTAAAGGCTTTGACATTTCATGATATGTGAATTCTCCAACTTTTATTTCAGGACTCTCCTCTCTCCAGTGCCATCCTCTCCACTTTGGTTCATATTTATCTAAATCTTTTAATATTTCCTCTACATTAAGCTTTTCATTCTCTTCTAATCTTTCTATCATTACTTTTCACCTGCCTTCATTTTTTCAACAACTAAATCCCAACCAATTCCTTTACTTAGCTCTTCTCCAGCTTTTAAATAGTCCACATTTTTCAATTTAGCATAAGTTAAAACTACATTTCCCATACCTTTTCCAAGCAAGTTCCACTTTGTACCATAATCAACTATTGGTTGAGCTTCTAAGCTTGAAAATCCCATTCTTAAAAGTACTGAACGTTCAATACCTGGTGATGTATGTGTATATGATAAATCTACCAGTGGCTTTACAATCTGTTCTGTTAAACTCCAAAATCTCTCATATAATTGTTCATCATTCAGGTCTTTTAAATGTTGTCTTCTTGTCTCAAAATCACTCGCCCTTTTCATAATTTTCCCCCTTATTCTACTATGATTTTATTTTCTTTTAATATCTCTCTAATCTCATTTATAGATATTTTAGTTTCCTCTGATAGGAATTCAACATCTATTTCCTTAACTCTATTTTCTTCTGCTAATTTTAAGGCATTTTTTAAGTATGATTTTCTCAAGTGCTCCATATCTACATCTGTTACCGATACTACTGATGGATGGGAAGGTAAGACTATATTCTTACCTGGCACTTGATTCTTTGGATCCCCTATAAGAATTTCAATTCCATTTTCCTTTGCAAAATTAAGCTGAGCTATTGAATGTTTACCAGCTCCTGTATATTCGGTTTCTTGGATAACTATTATTTCATCATTGTCATATTCCTGTGAAATTGCAAATGCTGCTGCCAAGGACGTATTTCCAGCTGGACCTCTCTCAAGTCCTTCTAATTGGGCTAATAGTTCGGTCATCCAGAATACTTCACCCTGACTTATTGTTACATATCGATCCATATATCTTAATGGTCTTGCTGCACTTCTTGGCACATCTGATCTATCTGGATTAGTCATAAATGGAATTCCAAAACCAGTATGTCCTGTTGTAAAGGATTTCTTGTTAAATGCTATGTCTGATGCCATGTGTAATCCACTTAAGTCCACAGATGACCCTATCACCTTTACATTCATTGCCTTTGCTTTTATCAATCCTCTGGCAGTACCTGTAACATTGCCTCCACCTGCATGTGTTACAACTACAGCCTTAGGTTCTTTTCCAAGTCTTTCTCTGCACTGCTCAGCTATTTCATAGCCTAAAGTTTCCACTCCAGCTATTCCATAAGAAGAATATAATGAAGCATTATAATATCCTGTATCTTCTAATATTTTTAGATAAGTATAAAATAGTTCTGGTCCAACGGTAAGTCTTACAACTTCTGAACCATATCCCTCACACTTTCTTCCTTTTTCTATTATTTCTGGCTGTCCAACTTTTCTTGAATCATAGCATTCGTTAGCTATTATACAATTAAGTCCTCTTATATTAGCTTGAGATGCTACTGCTGCTCCATAGTTTCCTGATGTTGCAGCTGCTACCCCTTTATATCCTCTTTTCATGGCATCATATACAGATACAGATGCTCTTCTATCTTTAAAACTTCCTGAAGGATTACTGCTCTCATCCTTTATAAAAATTCTAGCTGCTTTTCCTGTTTTCGATACTTTTCTTGCAAGTTCAGTTATTCTTTTAAGTTCTAGCAATGGAGTATTTCCTACTCCTACTTCTTTTTGAATTTCTCGTATTTCTTCTAAAGAATATCCTACATCCTCCATAAGCTTTTCATACTCAAATGAAAGTACCCCTGTTTCATATTTATCAAAATCAATACCAACGGATTTAAGCATAATCTCATTTTTTCTTGACATGAGCTCTTCATACTTATTCATAGATCATTGCACCTCTCTTTTATTTAGAAAAATCTAAAAATCATTCTTTAATAATTTTTTTGCCTGCTTTCCAACGAAACCTAACTCCTGAACATACTTTCCGAAGGAATGATAGTACCCTGGTTCAATCTCAACTACTTTTCCCTTTACAATTCTTCCTGCATTAGTTTCAACTTCTACTTCTCTACCAACTTCACAGTCCTCTAAACAATTACCTCTTATCCAACACTTAAGCGGAGTCTTTTTTGTTTCATCAGGTATACTTTGAGATCTTTCCTCTGGAGTCAAAACAACTTCTTCAATTTCTACCCATGTACCTTTTTTTATCATAATTTTCACCTACCACTAAAATAATTTTTATTTAAACGACTATCTTAAATTTTAATTTAAAACTTAATCGAGACCTTCAAGTCCCAGTTTCTAATTACTTTATACTATAAGCAAAAATTGTGCCAAGCATAAAAAACACGTATCTAGGTTTATTCCTAAAATACGTGTATAAAATAAAGCAAAAAAATTTGCACCATTATTCTGAAAATTTAGATCGGTATTGGAAAAATATGTTTAAGCTTCGAACTTGTATAAGTGCAACTTTTTTTGCACTTGTAGTAAAAATTTTTTGCACTATAAATATTAATTTATTACTATTTATATTTATACAATTTGTTAATTGACTTACTATAAAAAATCTAACTTACTTATATTATGCTTTTTCATCTTATATTGCAAATTTTGCCTTGAAATATTTAATTGCTTTGATGCCTTACTGATATTATAGTTATTTTTCTTTAATATCTTTTCTATTACATCCCTTTCAATATTATCAATGTAATCTTCTAAATCAAAATCTTGATTCTCATCTATATTAAAGTTATCCTTCTTCGTAGAAGTTTCATTAGAAAACTTATTAAATATCTTTGGTTCAAAATGCCAGTATCCTAAAATGGAATTATTGTCTGCCATATTTATAGAGGATTCAATTACATTTTTTAACTCTCTTATATTTCCTGGCCAATCATAATCTAATAATTTGTTCATAACATCTTTATCGATTCCCTGTATGCATTTTCCCAAAATTCTATTATAGTTTTCAATAAATTTTTCAATTAATATCGGTATGTCATCTTTCCTCTCTCTTAGCGGTGGTATATCTAATCTTATGACACTTAATCTATAATAAAAATCTTTTCTAAGCTTACCACTTTCAATTAATTTTTCTGGCTCTTCATTTAGAGTTGCTATTATTCGAACATCACAATTTACAGTCTTATTGCTTCCTATAGGTCTTATATATCCATCTTGTAATACTCTTAATAATTTAGATTGAAGATATGGTTCCATAGAGTTAACTTCATCTAGAAGAATAGTTCCTCTATTTGCCTCTTCAAATAATCCTTTTTTATTTTCTGCTCCTGTAAAACTTCCTTTCTCTGTGCCAAAAAGCATTCCTTCAAGTAATGCTGCTGGAATAGCTGCACAATTAATAGGTATAAAGGGCTTATCTTTTCTTAAACCATTGTAATGAATACTTTGCGCAAAAACCTCTTTCCCACACCCTGTTTCTCCATAAATTAAAACAGAAGAACTCGAGATACTTGCTTTTTTAGCTTTCTCTATAACGTTCTTCATTATAGAACTCTTTCCATATATGTCACTAAAATTATAATTTTTTTTCTCTTTAGCATTTATTCCTTGTAACTTACATATACATTCCGTTAATTCTTTTAATTTAGTCATATCTTTAGCAAGTTCAAATGCTGCTATGATTTTTCCTTCTGAGATTATTGGTATAGTTGTATTTATTGTTGTAACCTTCTTCTTATATTCATTGCTATATTGCTGAATTAAATCTACGATTTTCTTACCTGTTTTCAAAGCATTCATTATGGTAGATGTATCTTCCTTTACATCCTTTAAATATTCGTTAACCCTTTTTCCTAAAACTCTCTCAGGCTCTATTCCCTCTATCTTACCCATAACCTTATTATAATACATAGTCTTGCCAGTGGAATCTACTATATGAACCCCTTCATCTAAATTTTCTAGTAAACATTCTAATACCTTTTCCACATTAAATAAACTATCCCCCATTTTATTCCCCCATTCATGTCTTAGAAAAATAATGCAACATTTTTCCACACCAACCTATTTATCCGATGACCACACACTCTAATACCTTCAAGCACTCTGTGTTCGCAGACAAACTCTATCTGATACCAAGAACTCTGTTTATATAAATTATAAGTTCAATTATTTCCTAACGCAATATGTTGAATTATTATTTCTTAAACTCTGTACATATAAAAAAGAGTCAAACATTATCTAAAATGCTTGACTCTTTTATATATGTGACCTGGCAGCGACTTACTCTTCCACAAAGTCTCCTCTGCAGTACCATTAGCACTATAAAGCTTAACCATCGTGTTCGGAATGGAAACGGGTGTTACCTTTATGTCATTACCACCAGATTATAAAATTATAAATATATGTTGGAGCGGAAGACGGGATTCGAACCCGCGACGTTCACCTTGGCAAGGTGACGCTCTACCACTGAGCCACTCCCGCAAATTTAGAGTGTAATACTCTATTAATTAAATGGCTGGGATGGCAGGATTTGAACCTACGCATGATGGAGTCAAAGTCCATTGCCTTACCGCTTGGCGACATCCCAAAATAATGGTGCGTCTTAAGGGATTCGAACCCCTGGCACACGGCTTAGAAGGCCGTTGCTCTATCCAACTGAGCTAAAAACGCATATCTGGAGCGGGTGAAGGGAATCGAACCCTCGTAACTAGCTTGGAAGGCTAGCACTCTACCATTGAGTTACACCCGCATGTCCTTAGTACATTTATGAATTATATACTACTATTCGATCATTGTCAACAATATTTTTAAATAGATGAGTATATTTGCACTCTAAATTCTTCTTATGGAAAACCACAGTATAGCAAAGTCAATAATAAGTTATTAATTATCTTATAATGCAATTAATTTATATACTAAAAGTTATATTCAATACTTGACCTGTAGTTATTTATGTGTTATTATAATCTCATAAAAATTAATAGCTTTAGTTAAAAGGGAGTAATTTAAATTACAAAGTCAACATTACGATTTAGTTTCTTACTAGATCTGGTTTTGTAAGCCTGTATAGGGTAATAAGACTTTTAACATAATTTTAAAGAATTATGTTAAAAGTCTTTTGTTTTTAAAAAATATTTATTGATTAAATATAGAACAGCAGTTTTATATGGCTCTGCATTTATCAAAACAATATTAAAGGAGGAGTTCTAATGTCTACTAAAAAATCAGTATTAAATTTAAGCATATGGGTTGGTTTAGCATTATTATTTAACATAGGTATCTATATCTTTATGGGCCCCGAAAAAGCCTTATCTTTTCTAGGTGGTTATGTCATTGAGCAAAGTTTAAGTCTAGATAATCTATTTTTATTTTTGCTTGTATTTCAAGCTTTTGCAATAAAACCAGAGTATCAGAAAAAAGTTCTTTCTTATGGTATATATGGCGCAATAATTTTAAGACTAATATTTGTACTCTTAGGAATAACTGTAGTAAATAAGTTTCACTGGGTATTATACATCTTTGGATTAATATTAATAATAAGTGGAGTTAAAATGTTCGGAAACCATAACAACGCTGTTAACATAAAAGATAGCAAAATGCTTAAATTTATCAATAAAATTGTTCCTGTTTCCGACAAATTGGAAGATGAAAAGTTTTTTATAAGAAAAAATAAAAAACTCTATATTACACCTTTATTCGCAGTGCTACTACTTATAGAAACTTCAGATATCATATTTGCTGTAGATTCAATACCTGCTATATTTTCTATAACAACAGATCCTTTTATAGTTTATACTTCAAATATATTTGCAATTTTGGGACTTAGAAGTATGTATTTCTTATTGTACAAACTTCATGAGAATTTTTCCTATATAAAATATGGAGTTGCTTGTATATTAATATTCACAGGTCTAAAACTTTTAGTATTATTATTTAATATACACATCTCTGTGCTTGTATCATTAGTATCTATATTCACCATACTTGCAATAAGCCTTCTAGCTTCAGTATTTTTAGGTAACAAAAATAAAAAAGATGAATCTACTAGCTATTCTAATGTACAGTAAAAAAATGAGTCGATGAGATTTCTTCATCGACTCATTTTCTTATTCTACTACATCCTTTTTAATTGCTGAAAGAATAAGTGCCGTTACTACTGTACCTGCAGCTATTGCTATTACATATTGCAATAAATGTGTAACTACATTCGGTATCACTAAAATCCATATTCCACCATGTGGTACTGCCAAAGTACATCCAAATATCATTGAAAGTGCACCAGTCACTGCTGAACCAGCCATTACTGATGGTATTACTCTAAAAGGATCTCCTGCTGCAAATGGTATAGCACCTTCAGTTATAAATGATACACCAAGTGCCCAAGCAGCCTTTCCTGCTTCCCTTTCTTGCTCTGTAAATTTTTTCTTTGCTATTACTGTTGCTAAAGCTATTCCAAGCGGAGGTGTCATACCTGCTGCCATTACTGCTGCCATTATTGCTGAACCTCCTGCTGCCAATGTTCCTGTTGCAAATATATAAGCTGCTTTGTTAAATGGACCACCCATATCAAATGCCATAAAGCATCCTAATACTACACCAAGAAGTGCCGCATTTGCTCCACCTAAACTCTTTAACCATGCTGTTAAGCCTTCATTTATAGCTTTCATAGGACTACCTAATATAAATGTCATTATTAAACCTATTATTATTGTTGAAAGTACTGGTATTATTAATACTGGCATTAAACCCTCTAATGTTTTTGGTAATTTTATATATTTCTTTATCAACATTACTACATAACCAGCTAATAGCCCCGCTATTAATGCGCCTAAAAATCCTGCTCCTATATTACTAGCTAATGCTCCGCCCACAAATCCTGGTACAAGACCTGGCCTATCTGCTATTGAATATGCCATGTATCCTGCTAATACTGGAAGCATAAGTGCAAATGCTTGTTTTCCTGTGCTAAATATTGCTTCTGCCACTGTTCCTGGACAATTAAAAACATATATTCCACCAAGTGCAAATCCAATAGCTATAAGTAAACCACCAGCTACAACAAATGGTATCATATGAGATACTCCTGTCATTAAGTGCTTGTATAAACCTGCTCTCTCTTTCTTTTCTACTCTTGGTGTTGTTGTTTCTTTTATACCTGTAGGTTTTGCTTGTAATGCTTCATTTATTAACCCTTTAGCATCTTTAATAGCATCTTTCACTGATACTACTACCATAGGCATTCCTTCAAATCTACTTTTATCTACTTTAGTATCTGCCGCAATTATAACTGCTTTTGCTTCTTTCAAATCTTGTCCTGTAATTACATTTTCTGCTCCTACAGAACCTTGAGTTTCAACTTTAATATCAATACCCATTTCCTTAGCAGCTATCTGAAGAGCCTCTGCTGCCATATAAGTATGTGCTATTCCAGTTGGACATGCTGTTATTGCTAATATTACACCTTTCGATTCTTTGCTATTAGTACCTGCATTAGTTTCTTTACCTTTTAAATAAATATTTTCTTCTTCATCAACTATTTTTAAAATTTCATTTTCTGTTTTTGCATTCATAAGTTTTTGCTTAAAGCTCTCATTCATAAGCATACTAGACAATCTTGATAATGTATCTAAGTGTTCATTGTGAGCACCTTCACTAGCTGCTATCATAAAGAATATATGAGACTTATTTCCATCTAAAGAGTCATAATCTATTCCATCTGCGGAACGTCCAAAAGCTAAAGATGGAGTTTTAACTGCAGCTGTCTTTGCATGTGGAATTGCTATTCCTTCACCTATACCTGTTGAGAACTCATTCTCTCTCTCCCATATGGCATTTTTAAATTCATTTTTGTCGTTTAATTTTCCTGCACTATCTAGTTTATTTGTCAATTCATCTATTACGTCAGCCTTTGTAGTAGAATTCAATTCTACTATAATGGTGTTTTTCGTTAATAATTCAGTAATTTTCATAATTTCTCCTCCTTATTTCTAAAGGTTTTCATCTTAAACATTTCTTTCTTATAGAACTTAAACTCATACTTCAGAGAAGTATATCCTCTCCGAAGTTAAATTACAAAATTATATTTTAGTAACACTTACTTGTGGAAGTAAATTTTCAACTTCTTCCATCTTACATAAATCCATTGAAAATGCTGTTGCACTTCCTGAAGCTACTCCTAACTTGAATGCTAGTGATATATCTAAGGTTTTAGAATAACTTGCGAGGAAACCGGCTATAAGAGAATCCCCTGCTCCAACTGAGTTCTTTACCTCTCCCTTTGGTGCAGATGCATGAAAAGCGCCCTCTTCTGATACTAGCAGCGCCCCTTCACCCGCCATGGATATAATTACGTTTTGAGCTCCCATTTCCCTAAGTTTTTGAGCATAATGTATAATTTCTTCTTTAGTATTAATTTGAACATTAAATATTTCACTTAATTCATGATTATTAGGTTTGATCAAAAATGGTTTATATTTCAATGTAGAAACTAATGCTTCTCCAGTAGTATCTACTACTATTTTTACACCTTTGCCTTCAAGGTTTCCTTGAATTCTTGAATATATATCTCTTGGTAATGATGATTGTACATTCCCTGCTAATATTAAAAAGTCTTCTGAATCTAAAGAATTTATTTTTTCAAATAATTTATTTAAATCATCAGGTAAAATATTAGGTCCTGCACCGTTTATTTCTGTTTCTTCATTAGATTTAAGCTTAACATTTATTCTTGTATCGCCATTCACGGTAACAAAATCAGTTTCCACACCTTCTTGTTGAAGAGAAGTTTCTATAAATGCTCCTGTAAATCCACCAATAAATCCTAGTGCTTTGCTTTCTACCCCCAGATTATTCAATACTCTTGATACATTTATTCCTTTTCCACCAGCATATTTGTTATCATAAGCTACTCTATTTACGGTTCCTGGAATAAAATTATCAACTTTTATAACATAATCTATTGAAGGATTAAAAGTTACAGTATATATCATTCACCTGTCACAACCTTTACTTTAGTTTTTTTATTATACTCTTCATAATTTTCTATCTCATTATTCGTAATTATTACAGCACTTTTTATATCTGCTACTTTTACAAAACTTACTTCTCCAAATTTACTTTCATCTGCTAATACAAACGCTTCTCTAGAATGCTTAATTGCATTTTCTTTAAGAATTGCTTCTTCAGAATCAGGAGTAGTAAATCCAAATTCAAAGTGTACTCCATTTATTCCCAAAAAACATTTGTCAAATCTAAATTTTTGAAGGCTTTTTAATGAGTCTGATCCAACGACTGCTTTTGTTGTATTTTTAATTTTTCCACCAAGTATATAAGCATTTATGTTTTTATCAACAAGAGCGTTTATATGCTTAAGACCATTAGTAACCACAATAATATTTTCTTTGTCTATATATTGAATAATTTCATAAGTTGATGTGCCAGCATCTAAATATATGCTATCTCCATCCTCAATTAATGATGCAGCATATCTAGCCATAATCTTCTTCTCACTTACATTTTGAATTTCTTTTTCACTATAACTAGGCTCATTTAATCTTCTCTTAGTTAATGTAGCTCCACCATGTATTCTTTTTAAAGCATTAATGCTTTCTAAGAAAATGATATCTCGTCTTATTGTTGATTCAGATGTATTCAGTATTTCTACAAGCTCATTTAGCTTTACTATGCCTTTTTCCCTCAAAAGTTCTAATATAATATTATGCCTTTCTTCTGTAAGCATTTTATCACCTTCTTATTAATATAAGCTTTATACTCTATGTAAACATTATAGTATAATAATTTTCAGAAATCAATCATTTTCTTTCAAAAAATTTTAAATTATTTCATGTTATTCTGCCAAAACATCCATTTTCATTCATATCCTGTTTCAAGCTTTCATAGTCCATAGTAATTTATTTTCACCTATGGTAAAATAAGTACCATAATAATAAAGGAGGCTAAATATGAATACTATTTTATTTGATCTCGATGGAACTCTGCTTCCACTAGATAATACTCTATTTGAAAAAATATACTTCGCTGAACTAATAAAATACTTTTCTGATATAATGACTCCTGATGAAGTCACAAAGAACATATGGGGTTCTACTAAGGTAATGGTAATGAATCTAGAAAATAAAACAAATGAAGCTGTTTTTATGGAGGACTTAGGTAAGAGGGTAAATTATGACTTGACTGAGTTGAAGGACCGTTTTGATAAGTTTTACGATACTAATTTCTCTAAAGTTAGAGAAGCAGTTAAAGATATTTCTTTTATGAGGGACAGTGTTAGAATTCTAAAAGAAAAGGGCTATACAATTGCAGTAGCCACAAACCCTTTATTTCCACTTAAAGCTATTCACCATAGAATCCGTTGGGCTGGCTTTGAACCTGAAGAATTTTTGTATATATCAAGCTTTGAAAAAAATCATTACTGTAAGCCTCAGCTTAAATATTATGAAGAAGTATTAGATCATATCTCTAAGAAACCAGAAGATTGTATTATGGTTGGAAATGACGTACAAGAAGATTTAGTATCAAAAAAATTAGGTTTAAAAACATACTTAATAACTGATAACTTACTACATAGAACTCAAGACGAAATAGTTACGGACTATATGGGTGAATATAAAGATTTTTACGATTTTGTTAAAACTTTACCTTATGTTTAACATAAAAACTTATTAAAATAAAAATGGGAGTGTCGCACTTAGCGAAATACGGCCGACACTTAACTTATGCTCCGGGATATATTGATATTCTTCCAAAATGTCAATATATCCCGGAGCATAAGCTAAGTGTCAGGTACTGGTATCTACGTGCAACAGCCCCATCTTATTTTAATATTGAATATATCATTTTTTTATATAACTCCGGAACTACATTAAAAGAATATGAGATATTTAATCTTTCGGTATATTTATGAAAATCCTTACCTTCTCCACCAAAAACAATACCTGGAATGTTTAGTTTTTCTAAAGCTTCTAATGGCAGCTTATAGTTCATTCCATATCCAACAATATTTGATGATAGATTATTTAAATTTTTATTTTTATTCATTCCAGTATAACTCAAATCACATATTCCCATGAAAAAGTCTTCTTTTATGATATTCTCATTAAAGTCGTCCTTGGCAAATTTTATTGTTTTGTCTATAGCTTCTATAAAACTTATACTTTTTTCATCTAACCCTTGCAAGTATTTATGAGGATAATATGGAGGAATAAATGAAACTATTATCATTGGACCCTTATTACTATACTTCTCATAAGTCTCTTTAACAATATTTATAGCAATTGTTTGATTATCCATTTTTTCTTTTTTCCAGAGGTCAACCTTAGTTTTTATGCATCCATCAAAATCTTCAACTTCAGATTTAACCTTCTCAAGCAACTCTCCATAAGTCATTACACAAGCTTTATTCTCTAAATATTGGACTTTATCTGGAGACTTCTTCATAAATCTATCTCTTTTTTGCTTTAGGTCTTCCAAAACATTATTAAAAGCTTCTAAACTCAATAACTTTAATTTGTTCATAAGTTTACCTTCTGAAGTATTTAAAGTTAACAGATTATAATATGCCGCAGCGTATAAAGGAGTCTGCACAGAATATAATTCTTTCAAGTCCGTCTGCTTTAAACATGTCGGCGGTGAAGTAACAGTACTATTTACTTGGTCAGAAAAATCAGAATTAGCTTCTAATAATTTATTTATTTCAGAAGTTAAAGCATTAGGATTCAAACCTTTAAGTGGCTCTCCTACATGAGTTTCTTTTCCAACACAAAAAAATAAAGGCATTATCTTTCCTACAGTTCCCATATATATTCTTTTAATGTTTTCATTTCGATTCTTTGGTATGCAGCATTCCGAAATTATAGCTCCTGAATAATCATACTTTTTTTCATCTTGCAATTTAGAAAGAAATGGTACTGCTGCAACCATACCTTCTGAATTGCTTTCTTCACCTGCTACTGCTAGAAATAATAAATTTCCTTTAAAGCTTCTTTCCTTACTAAACTCTCTAATTATTTCTATATCCAAAGCTATACCATATTTCATATCAGAAGTTCCTCTGCCGAAAATCCATTCACCGGATTCAAAATCTAACAAAGCTTCTTTATCTAGATTTAACTCACTAATTCTTTTTGTACATTCCTTAATATTAAAAGCTATGGATTTTAAGTGTCCAAATTCTTCTATTCCAACCACATCTGAATGGCCTGTTAATATTAATGTGTTGCTGGACTTTTCTTTTCCTTCTACAATTGCCCACACAAATTTTCTTCTATATAAATCTTCATCTATATCTTCTATTCCAAAATTTTGTTTGTTATTTTTAAAATATGGCATCTCAGATAACATACAATATATTTTTTCAGATGTTAAATTTTCACTTTCTGTACCTGATATTCCTGGTATAGAAACTAGTTTTTCTAGAGTATCATATATCTTTTCACTTAAAGTCATTTTGACTCCCCCATTCTATACTATTCTATGATTATATACTAAATTATCACAAATTTAAAATAACATATAAAACAAAAACACTAGGATAAATATCCTAGTGTTTTTTGGTCGGGGTGACAGGGATTGAACCTGCGACCTCATGGTCCCAAACCACGCGCGCTCCCATCTGCGCCACACCCCGTTAATTAATTGGAGCGGGTGAAGGGAATCGAACCCTCGTAACTAGCTTGGAAGGCTAGCACTCTACCATTGAGTTACACCCGCATATACTGATTTCTTCTAAATCTTCGATTTAGCTAAAGAATCAGTACTCCTCAGCTCTGCTGAGTGAGTTTCCTATTAAAATTGCTATAAGCTTCGCATTTCTTCGTCAGCTCCCTCCCTCCGGTGCTCATTTACAGCAAGTAAACTCTGCTCCTCGCTCCAGTGCTTCCTTGACCTGCTCGCTTCTATCAATTTTCTTGTTACTCTTTGTTTTTAAAAAATTAAAGATTGCTCTCTGAAAATTGCACAGTGCTGATTCTTTAGCTGTAGAGTTTCATTAAACATTTGGTCAAGCCCTCGACCTATTAGTATCAGTCAGCTGAACATGTTACCACGCTTACACCTCTGACCTATCAACCTTGTGTTCTTCAAGGGGTCTTACTAGCTTACGCTATGGGAAATCTAATCTTGAGGTGGGCTTCACGCTTAGATGCTTTCAG
>NZ_JAEEGC010000060.1 GCF_019207025.1 Clostridium thailandense
CCAAACTATTCTTCTTGGATCAATGTCTAAAGCATTTCCTTGATATATATGGTTATCTATCATTGCAGCTAATAGGTTATTTGCAGCACCTATTGCATGGAAATCACCTGTAAAATGAAGGTTTATATCTTCCATAGGAACAACTTGAGCATATCCGCCACCTGCTGCTCCTCCTTTTACTCCAAATACAGGTCCGAGTGATGGTTCTCTTAAAGCAACTATTGTATTTTTACCTAATTTTGATAAAGCATCAGCTACACCTATTGATGTAGTAGTTTTTCCTTCACCTGCTGGTGTTGGATTTATTGCTGTACATAGTATTAATCTACCGTTTTTACCTTTAGTAGTTTTTAAAAGATTATAGTCTACCTTTGCTTTATATTTTCCATAAAGCTCGATATCATCCTCTGATAAACCTACTTTTGAGGCTATCTCCCTAATGTCATGTGGTTTACACTCCTGTGCAATTTCAATATCTGATTTAATTTTCATTTTAAAATATCCTCCATATCTAATTTTTTATTTTTTTAATCTCCTGCACGATTTCATTGCTACAATCATACAGAGATTGATTAACTCTGTTAGATATACCTTAACTGCAATTTTTATAGTGTCAATTTTTCATGATATAGCTTCCAAACTTATGTATACTAATTTCTTCTTAGCTCACAAGTCATTTATCAGTAAGCATTTTAGCAATATGGTTTTTTTGTATATTTGCGTATTTAGAGAAAAATGTACATTCATTTTTCGTAATTTTTCGAAATTTACGATTTTAATTATAATACTTATTCTAATTATATGTCAATAATTTTTTCGTAAAATTTTGAATTTTACTATAATTTTTCGTAAAATTTAAAATTTTACTATTTTTGTTTGGATATTTAATAACAATTAGAATTTTCAAGTTACTATTTCATAGATATATTAAGATTTTTGTTAAAAGTGGAAAAGAGTTAAGTCTTTAGAGTTTCACAATTTAAAAAAGATTAAGTAAAAGTCTTATTTAAATTTGATAGTAATGTAAAATATATGATAAAATGTCTACAGAGATAATGAAAGATATATTTAAGGAGGAATCATTATGCCATATATAAATTCGACTTTATCAGTAAAATTGACAGATGAAAAGCGAGAAGCTATAAAAGCTAGATTAGGTGAGATTATAGCTGAAATTCCAGGAAAAAGCGAACAGTGGCTTATGGTAGGTTTTAAGGAAGAGCACTGTCTTTATTTTAGAGGTGAAAAAAAAGATAAGGCAGCATTTGTAGAAGTCAAGATATTTGGAACTGCAGATAGAAAATATAAAGAATCAATAACAGCGAAAATATGTGATTTGCTTGAAGAAGAGCTTTCTATACCTAAGGACAATATATATATAATCTTTGATGAAGTAAAGGATTGGGGCTGGAATGGTTCTATGTTTTAATAAGGATTGATTTTATGAAACTTAGCATAAATATAATATATGACAAGCTACAGGAATATGACAAAGATTTGGTTATCAAAGGCAATATAAAGTCTACTATTGATACAATTAGAATGTTTGACAACTCAATGATGGAATTTTTTGAAAACACATTGTATATAGGATTAAATGAAGACCTTCCAGATGTTTCATATATCAACAATAATATAAATTTTATATCTATTGGATACAGTGAAATTATTGATAGTGTAAACTGTAAAACTAAATTTAATATCATAGTAGTTAAAAGTAAGATAAAATTAAGTTTACTTTTCAATGATATTCAGGAAATTTTTAAGTTCTATAATGAATGGGAGAAAAGACTGAAAATAGCTGTTGCAGAGGGAAAAGCAATACAGGATTTAGTAGATTTAAGTGATAGGGTATTTGATGGTTCGATTCTTATTTATGATTTGACATATAAAGTATATGGAATAACAAAGAAAAGTATTAAAAAGAATGATTATCTTTGGGAAAGTTATTTGGTAGGGTATCTATCTTATGAAACTATTAAAATTATATTAAAAGAAAAAATAATTGAAAAAGTTATAGAATGTAAAAGTCCAATATTGATAAGAATTGATGGTATGAATAGATACATATTAGCTAATAGCATTAATGGTAATGACAGAGTTGTTGGTTTTATTCACATATTATCAGAGGAGAAAAATAAATCAAGATTTAAAAAAAGTGATTATGAATTGTTGGAATACTTTTCTTCTGTTATAGCGCCATTACTTCTAGATGCTAAATCTGATAAAAATTCATTAGATATTATGTATCAAAATGTAATTATTGATCTCATTGAAGGGCGAATAGATAATGAAAAATTAGTATATGATAGGCTTTGCCTTCTAGGATGGAAAATAAAAAAAATATTTCGTGTAATGAAGATATTAATTGATGCTAAGCACAATAATATCTATAATTTAACCCATCTTTGTAATTGTCTAAATTACTTTGTTTTAGAAAGTAAAGCGATTATATATAAGGATAGTATTGTCATGATTATAAATAAGAACAGTAAAAAATCCATGACGGATAAAGAATATGATGGATTTATGGATGTTCTTAAATCTAAAAATGCATACGCAGGTATAAGCGACTATTTTTTAAATTTAAAAGACTCAAAGGAATATTACATACAGGCGGACAGAGCTGCTAAATATTGTAGATCTGTGGATTCTTCAAATATATTAATGGATTATGATTCTGCAAGTAAGTATCATGCAATGGAGCTAATTTCTTTAGGCTATGATTTAAAAGCCTTTTGTCATCCTCTTATATTTGAACTTTTAGATTATGATGGAAAAAATAATACAGATTTTTATGTAACTCTTAAAGAGTACTTAATGAATGAAAGAAACTCAAAGGAAACAGCAAGCAAGTTACATTTGCACAGAAACTCTTTGAATTATAGAATTACAAGACTAGAAGAGTTGTTTAAATTTGATCTAAACAATGCTCAGTTAAGACAGAGATTAATTTTATCCTTTATAGCTTTCGAGTACATAAATATAAATCCTCCCCTTTAGTGGAGGATTATTTTTATGTATTAGTGCAAAATGCATAAATTAATAAAATTATTTTGTTGTTTTTTTGTCATTGTGCATAAAGAAATTTATGTATATTTGTCTTAATATTAAATAAAATCCAGTATGTATATAAGAATATTAATTTGGAAATAGAAGTATTATTTTCTAGAGCTAAGGGAGAATAAAGTGTTATGAAAAAATTCACTTCAGAGGAAATAATAAAACTTGCATTAAAATGTGGAGCTAGTTTAGCTGGAGTTGCCAATATAGAAGATTTAAAGAAGGCGCCAGCATATGTTGCTATATCTAAGATGCCTGAATACAATGGTGTCGGAACATATGATCGTGATATAAAAGGAAAGTTTTCAAATGGGGTTGTTTGGCCAGAAGGAATAAAAAGTGTAGTTGTTTTGGCATATTATCTTCCTACTGACGACCCTAAAATAGATTACTGGTTTGAAGGCCACAATACAATCGCCAATAGAAAACTTGTTGGTATTAGCAAAAAGCTTGCAAATATTATGTATGAAGCAGAGGTAAATACGTATAGTTTTAACTATCATATAGAAGATGGAGGAATATTTTTAAAGGATTCTGCAGTAGTTGCTGGTATGGGTTGCATTGGAAAAAATAATCTACTAATCACCCCTAAATATGGAACACATGTAAGATTAGGAGCATTGGGTTTAGGTTTAGATTTACCATCAACGGGCAGATTAAATTATGATCCATGCTTAGAATGTGAAGTGAAATGTTGGGAAAAGTGTGTACAACAAGCATTTAACAAAAAAATATATTCAGATATAAAATTAGGAGTAAGTGAACTACCAGGAAGAATGGGGAATTTCGATAGAATATTGTGTAATATACAAATGGAGAAAGATGAAACTAATGTAGAACCTATGGAAATAGAAGAGATTTCTATGGAAGGACCAGTAAAGGCAATAAAGTACTGTAGAACTTGTGAATATGCATGTCCAGTGTATAAATAAAATTCTCTAAAACTAGGGGAGTGAATAGCAATTAAAAACTATTAAAAGGTGAGATGATAATTGTGGAAAATTTTACTAGGTTTGAAATAATAGGTGAAGACAGAATGGGTATAGCAGTAGAAATTTTACAAAAGGTCTATGAAGCTAAAATAAATTTGGTTTCAGTTGAGGTTTTTCCAGGAAAGGTTCTTATAAAAATACAGTACATAGATGAATGCAAAAAGAAAAGTTTGAAAGAAAATATATGCAAAATAAAAGGGATAATTAACATTAGTGAAATTGAGCTCTTATATTATGAAGAAAATGAAAGAAGGCTTCTTGCTGTAATAAACTCAGTTGATGAAGGTATAATTTCCATAGATAAAAACTTTAAGATAGGTATATTTAATGATTATTGTGAAAAAGTTTTCCATTATAAAAAAGAAGAAGTTTTAGAAACAGATGTGAGGAGCTTAATAGGAGATAATGCTCCTATAATTAAGTTAATAACAAATGGAGATGAATATGATAATGTAGAATTTAGTATTAAGAATGAAAGAGGAAAGAGTCATTATATAACTTCAGGAAGAGCAATCAAAGATGACGATAATAAGACCGTAGGAGCAGTTGCTTCAATCAAGGACATGAATGAGGCAATGGAACTTGCAGATGTTATAACATCAACAAAAGAGGGAGCCTTTAAAGAAATTGTAGGCAATAGTATATCTATTGAAAGAGTAAAGAAACTTATTTCTACCATTGCTAAGAGTAATTCAACAGTTCTTTTAAGGGGAGAAAGCGGTACTGGGAAAGAGCTTTTCGCCAAAGCTATTAAAAACTTAAGTGATAGGAGAAATAACAGTTTTGTTACAATTAATTGTGCAGCACTTCCAGATAACTTAATAGAAAGTGAATTATTTGGATATGAAAAAGGAAGTTTTACTGGAGCTATTAATAGCGGAAAAGAGGGCCTTTTTAAAGAAGCTGATGGAGGAACTTTATTCTTAGATGAAATAGGAGAACTTTCAATGATCTTGCAAGCAAAGATTTTGAGAGTTATTCAAGAAGGAGTCATTAGAAAAATAGGAAGTAACAAAGAAGAAAAGGTTGACGTCAGAATTATTGCCGCTACTAATAGAAATTTAGAAGAAATGATTGAAAAACAACAATTTAGGGAAGATTTATATTACCGGTTAAATGTAATACCAGTATATATTCCAGTGCTAAAAGATAGATTAGAAGATATACCTATTTTAGTCAGGTTTTTCATAGATAAATTAAATAAGAAGGTAAATAAAAAAATAAAAGGCGCAGATATAGAATTTATAAATAGACTCATGAAATATGATTGGCCAGGAAACGTTAGAGAACTACAAAATTTTATAGAAAGAGCTATGAATTTGTGCGAAGGAAACTATTTAACATTAGAATCTTTAAATATGGATTTCAAAGATTCAAAGCAAAATATAGTAACCAGCTTATGTATGGAGAATGAGTTGAAACTAAGTGAAATAGTAGAATTATGTGAAAGGCAAGCTATTAGTAAGGTTTTGGAAAAGACTAAAAGTTTTAGAAAAGCTGCAAAGATTTTAGGCGTTTCTCATACAACTATAATAAATAAGGTCAACAAATACAATATAATTTGTAAAAACTAATTTACGATTGTAAATAAGCTTTTACAGAAACAAGAGAACTTTGGTTTAATAAGTAACCAAAAAACCTTGAAACTCTTTGGAAACTATATGGCACATTTATTGCGTATATAATTTGTAAAAGTTTAATAAAGAACAAAAAGTTTTGTAGGAAAAGAAAATATATGTGTAGATTTGATAAAGGTAATTTATAAAAAGTTAAAAAAATAAGTAATTTATTTTTTATAATACGAAGGGGGAATAAAAAATATGAAAAAATTTACTTCAGAAGAAATTGTAAGAATTGCATTAGAAAGTGGTGCTAGTTTAGCAGGAGTTGCAAATATAGAAGATTTAAAGAAGGCACCTGCTTTTAATGTTGTAACTAAAATGCCTGAATACAATGGTGTCGGAACATATATGAGAGATGAAAATGATACTTTTTTACCTGGTGTTGTATGGCCAGAAGGAATGAAGAGTGTAGTTGTATTAGCATATTATCACCCTGTTAATGAACCTAAATTAGATTATTGGTTTGATGGACATACTACTCCGGGTAACAGAAAACTTATGGAAGTTAATAAAAAGTTTAAGGAAATTATGATTGAAGCAGGAATAGAAACATATCCTCTTCACTATCATATAGAAAAAGGAGGAATATTTTTAAAAGATTCTGCAGTAGTAGCTGGTTTAGGATGCATTGGAAGGAATAACTTATTGGTTACTCCACAATATGGTTCACATGTAAGGTTAAGAGGAATCGGTCTAAACTTAGATTTGCAATCAACTGGACCCTCAGGGTATGACCCATGTGCTGGATGTGAAGTAAGATGCTGGGAAAAGTGTGCGAAAGGTGTATTTGCTAAGAAAGTATATTCAGAAGAGAAACTAGGTAGAGCTGAGCTTCCTGGAAGAGTAGGAAATTTTGATAGAACAATATGCAATATACAAATGAAGGAAGATGAGGCTAATATGGAACCTATGGAATTATACGAAAACTCGGAAGAAGGTCCAATAAATGCTATAAAATATTGTAGGGTTTGTGAATGTGCATGCCCAATAGGTAAATAGTTATATGTACATAAGCTAGAGATAAAAAGGGGGGCTTTTTATGGATACAAATTTAGAAACAAAACAGGTTCAAACAAAAAAAGAAGGAGAACTTCATCGAAGCTTAAAAGCAAGGCACATGAATATGATTGCTATTGGAGGATCAATTGGGACAGGCCTATTCTTTGCAAGTGGTAGTGCAGTAAGTACAGCAGGGCCTGGTGGAGCTGCTTTTGCTTACATAGTTATGGGGATTTTAGTTTACTTTTTGATGACGTCACTTGGTGAAATGGCAACCTTACTTCCTATATCAGGATCTTTCGAAACTTATGCTACAAGATTTATTGATCCAGCCTTAGGTTTTACCCTCGGATGGAATTATTGGTTTTGCTGGGCGTTATGTGTTGCTGCTGAATTAGTTGCAGGTTCGCTGGTTGTTAAGTTTTGGTTTCCTAATACAAATACCACACTGTGGAGTATAGGGTTCTTAATAATACTTTTTAGTTTAAACTTTTTGTCTGCAAGGGCTTATGGCGAAGGTGAGTATTGGTTTGCAAGTATTAAGGTTGCTACTATAATTATATTTCTTATAGTAGGTGTTCTTATGATATTTGGTATTTTAGGTGGTAAGGCACCTGGATTCGCTAACTGGGTGCTATCTGATGGTGCTGGAAAGAAAGGTCCTTTTGTTGGTGGTATGATTGCTATTGTTAATGTATTTTTAGTTGCAGGTTTCTCATTTTCTGGAACAGAGATAGTTGGACTAGCTGCCGGTGAATCAGAAAATCCTGAAGAAAATGTTCCAAAAGCAATAAAAACTGTTTTCTGGCGTATTCTATTATTTTATATGGGGGCAATTATAGTAATTGGTTTTTTAATTCCGTTTACTGATCCAAATCTATTGAAAAGTGGTGCAGATAATATTGCGTACAGTCCATTTACAATGGTTTTTCAAAGGTCTGGTTTAGCAATGGCAGCTAGTCTTATGAATGCAGTTATTTTGACTTCAGTGCTTTCTTGTGGTAATTCTGGACTTTATGTTGCATCACGTATGCTATACGCTTTGGCTAAAGAGGGGAAAGCACCTAAAGTTTTAGCGAAGGTTAATAAACGAGGAGTTCCAGTAAATGCTTTATATGCCACGGCCATTATTGCTTGTTCTGCATTCTTTGCATCGTTAATTGGTGATGGAAAAATATATTATATACTCTATAATGCTTCGGGAATAACAGCATTCTTTGCATGGCTTGGTATAGGAATTTGCCACTATAGATTTAGAAAAGCATATATTGCTCAAGGCAGAAGATTAGAAGATTTAAAGTATAAAGCTAAATGGTATCCTTTTGGACCTATTATGTCTGTAATACTATGTACAATTGTTATATTCGGCTCTAATATATGGATATTCCAGGCTGAAACCTTCAGTTGGTTCGATTTTATCACAAACTATTTATGTATTCCTGTATTTATATGTTTATATTTCGGATATAAGAAAGTTAAAAAGACAAAGATAGTTCCACTTATGGAATGTAACTTTGAATATAATGAACACAAGTAATAGGTTTAAAACTCCCATCCTATAAGAAGAGGCGCTGGATAAAATAATTGTTCAGCGCCTGATTTTTACTAATTATTTTGATAGACTAATTCTTAAGTTTTCTCCAATAACACCTGTTCCGCCAAAAATAACTTGATTTACAAAGTCTTTCTCATCAACATAAGCTTTTTGATTTTTAATATCTCCACTTACAAGAATAAGAGGAGAATTATATTTTGCAGCATACACACTGCCAGCTAGAGCATCCGGAAAATTTTCTCCAGAGGCAAAGGTTACCGTGTCACTGTTTAAATTAAAATACTTGGATATATTAAGAGAAGTTTCATATCTATCACTTCCCCAAATTCTGCATACGTCATCATCAGAAAGTTTTGTTATACTTTGAATTTGTGTTTTTATATAATCAGATATAGCACTAGTTCCTCCTATAATATAGACTTTTGAAGGTTTGACTTTTTGGATAGTCTGTATAGCAGAATCAGATAAAGCTTCACTATCTGATAAAATTATTGGGTATCCTTTTGAAGCTGCAACGCTTGAAATGCTTAAACCATCAGCAAATACGTTTCCGCCAGCTACAATCAGTGGAGTTCCTTCTTGAGCATTTATCTTATCATTTATTGCTTTTATTGTTTCATATTTTGAATCGCCTTTAAGTCTTTTTATATTTAAATAACCTAAGGAATTTAAGCTAGTTACTATATCATTAGTTACATCAGATTCGTCGCCTAAAATATAAATATATCCATTTTTAGGAAGGTGGTTAATTATATATTCTATAGTTTTTAGATTTCTAGGATTAGAATTACCACTTAAAAGTATAGGTGCATTTAGTTTTGCTGCTAAAACGCTGCCACTAAGAGCATTAGGAAAATCGTATCCTGAGGTAATGACTATACTGTCCACAGCTCCATTGTTAAAAGCTTCTGCAATTTTTACAGAGGTTTCAAATCTGTCTTGTCCACTTAATCTTATACTAGAGTATTTCTTTCCGCTAACAGGAGTCCAATTGCGTATTAAAGCTTCAGCAGTGTTTTCGTCATTAATGTATTGTCCAGAATACTCCTCAGAATAGGATTTCCATTCATCAAAGGTTAAAGTTTTATCATATCTATTTAGCACTATACCATTAACCTTATAATAAGTGTTATTATCAAAAGAATTATCTATTGAACCTTCATCAGATAATTGCACGTTATAATTGCTATATCTGCTTAAAAATAAGTTGTTTCTAAAATAATTCTTTACGGCACCTTCCAGCATATAAATATCATCGAAAGCATTTCCATAAAATACATTGTTATTTATGTAGTTGTTGGTAGCACTACTTCCTATTGCCATACCATAAGCACGATTATTATATAAGATGTTATTTTGAATAGTGCAGTTACTACCACCATTAGGAGAGCCATACATTTGGATAGCTGCTCCAGCATTATCATGAATTTTGTTTCCGCTAAAGGTCCAATTTGAAGCTCCGTAACCTATGTATATTCCATGATCCTTTGGTTTATTTATTTTTAAACCTACGTTGTATATTTCGCAGTTTTTAACAATACAGTTACTTGAAATCTCATCTCCATACACTCCAGAAGTTCCGTAAGGTCTATATTCAGGATAATCTAAATCATGTATAGTTAATTTATTAAGTTCAATATTGCTAGAAGTATTTTTAGTTATATAACTTCTAGTTATATAAATTCCTGCACCAGTATAGTTTTCGATTGTTAAACCTTCAACTTTCCAATAGGAGCTTCCGGCAAAGGTTATTGCATCTCCACCATCTTTTCCACCCATATTTTTGAGGTTATCTCCAGTCATTACAACACTTTCATTAGGATAGTTTTTTATTGTGTACCAGGCATTACTTGAACCATTCTTATCATATACATCTGTAGTTTCATGATATGTACCTTCTCTTATTAAAAGAGTATCGCCAGGCTTCATGTGATCTATGGCATCTTGAATCTTTGAAAAAGGATTATTTATGGTGCCATAATCACCTGTTCCAGTTCCTCTATTTTGAGATACATAATAGGTCTTTCCAGTGCCTTCAGCATGAACGTTAAAAGGTGCAACCTGCAAACATACAAAAAATAATGCTGCTGTAAAAAAAGTGAAAAGTTTTTTCATTGTTAGTCCCCCTCATTTGTATTTATCCTTCAACTATTTTTATATGAAATTTTCTGCTTCTAGGACCATCAAACTCGCAGAAGTATACTCCTTGCCAGATACCAAGTAGAAGATGGCTATCTTGAATTATTACAGTAGCACTTGATCCCATAAGAGAGGCTTTTATGTGGGCATGAGAGTTACCTTCCATATGATGATAATCTCCTCTTTCAGGAAAAGTTTTATCTAAATTAACAAGTATGTCCCTAACTACATCTGGATCAGCGTTTTCGTTTATAGTTATACCAGCAGTAGTGTGAGGACAAAAAATTACAGCTGTACCATCTTTAATATTACTATCAGCTACAGATTTCTTTAAAAAACTAGTTATATTTACAAATTCATCAGACTTTTTTGTGTTTATAGAAAAATTATAAACTTTATCCATTAAAATCACCTCATATAAGTATAATTTTGTTATTATAAGTATTTTATCACATTATTAATTAGTATATCTAGGTGGTTTTGTCGAAAACATAAGGATCCTATTTTTATCTATCATCACTTACAATTCTTTACGTCAGCTGCATAAGTACTGCAATGTTAAATTAAAAATATAGATGCTTTTGTATTCATACTACTTCTAATAATAAAAGCTAATTGTTGCTTTTATTATTAGAAGTTTTTTATGGTATAGAATGAAAAAAGAATTTTAAATAAAATATCTATTTACTAAGTAAACTTCTCTTTGGTAAAATAGAAATTGATAAAAAATGTCGATTATTGCGTGAAAATTTAGTAACATCCACCGATTAGTATATATCATTATATTGTATGTTATTAGGATAGATAGCAGAAATAGAATTTTAGTAATTGTTAAAGTGATAGGTGGTAAAATTAATATGAATAAAAAAATACTTGTAGTAGACGATTCGAGATTAGAGCTAAGAATCCTTATAGACATTTTATCCAATGAAGGATATGTTGTGTTTGCATGTACTAATGGGTATGATGCATTAGATTTAGCTAATAGAATTCTACCAGATGTGATATTGTTAAATATAGTTATGCCTGGACTTGACGGCTTTGAAGTTTGCAAGCTATTAAAGAAAAGCGATAACACTAGAGATATACCTGTAATTATGATTACTTCTAAAACTGGTAGTAAAGATATAAAAAAGGCTTTGGAACTTGAAGCTTTTGATTATCTAAAAAAACCTATAGATGAAGTAGAATTGTTCGCTAGAATAAATTCAGCATTAAGATTTAAGTCATATCAAGATAAGCTTAAGGAAATGGCTATGAAAGATGGTCTTACAGGTTTATATAATCATAGCTTATTAATTGAGTTGTTCCAAAAAGAGTTTAAAAATCAGGAGAAAAAAAATAGAAGCATTGGTTTCGCCATGCTTGATATTGATTTTTATAAAAAAGTGAACGATAGCTATGGGCACATCTCTGGAGATATAATTTTAAAGAAGATCTCATCTATAATTACCAGTACTGTTGGAGCTTCAAAAACAGTTGGAAGATATGGAGGAGAAGAATTTGGTGTAGTATTTACAGATATGTGTTTAGATGATATTAAAAAAATATGTGAAAACATAAGAAGAAATGTAGAAGAGCATGAGTTTATAATAGGTGATAAATCTATTAAAATTACAATTAGCATTGGTATTAGTTACAAAGCTTTAGATGAAAATATGTCTTGGAACGAAATGATTGAAAAAGCAGACGAGGCTCTTTATAGAGCTAAAAATAGTGGAAGAAACAAAGTTGAAATTACATTTAGGCATGGGCTCTAAGCTCATGCCTAAAAAATTATATTCCTAACAATGAACTGATTTTCTCTTTATCAAATCCAAGTATTTCTTCAGTACCAATTACAATTACAGGAACAGACCTGTAACCTTTTTTTATAAGTTCTTTTCTAGCCGAAGCATCTGCTGAGATATTATGCTCAACAAATTGAATATTATTTTGGTTAAAATAGTCTTTAGCAGAATGACAGTACCCGCAGGTATCACTTGTGTATATTTCTACTGGTTTCATAAAATCATTCCTTTCATAAATTATTGGGATTATAACAATAATTCTATACTCCCTATTAATATTATATACGTATTTCAGTATAATAGGTTTCTATATTTTATAGAAATAAAAAAATATTGGTTTAATATAACTCACATGGAAGAATATTCTTGAAAAATTGAATAAAAAATGGTATAATGCAATTGTTTATATGCGAACAATTATATTATATATTTGTCGTGTATGCTAAAGTTGAATTAAAAAAATAGAATATTTTCAATAACTAATACAGTTGTTAGGATTCGCGTTAAATAATGGGGGAATGTTCAGTGAAGAAGAATAGTAATGAATCACTAGGTCCTTGGTTATCAATGATGGTAATCATAATTGGTACATTTATGTCTATATTAAGTAGTAGCATAATCAATGTGGCGCTTGCTAAAATGATGACTGTTTTTGGAGTATCACTAGATGATATAAAATGGGTAATGACTTCTTATACGTTAACGCTTGGGGCAATTATACCATTAACAGGATATTTGCAGGAAATTTTCGGTGCAAAAAAGGTATATACTGTTGCGTTAGGTATGTTTACCATTGGTTCTGCCTTATGTGGATTTGCCTGGAGTAATTCAAGTATGATAGTATTTCGTGTGTTTCAAGCTATTGGTGGAGGTATGATGCAGCCTGTGGGAATGGCTATATTATATAAAGTATTTCCAAGGGAGAAGATAGGTCTTGCTTTCGGAGTTTATGGAATAGCAGCCATGGCAGCACCAGCTATAGGACCAACTTTAGGTGGATTAATTATTGAAAAATTAGATTGGAGACTTATTTTTACTGTTAACATTCCTATAGGAATAATAGGAGTAATATTAGCTATCATATTACTAGAAGACGAACCTATGAAACCGTTTAAATCAATTGATATAATAGGATTCTTATCTTCTACAGTTGGGATAGTTAGTATATTATATGTTCTTGGAGAGGGTGCCTCAATTGATTGGTCAGATGTGAAAAATCCTATGCTAATTGCGTTAGGTAGTTTAAGTCTTATATTATTTATAGTAAATGAGCTTACACATCCAGATCCTTTATTAGATCTCAGAGTTCTTAAACTATTTGATTTTAGCATAAGTTTAATTATAGTATCTGTTTTAACTATAGCATTGATGGGGATATCCTATGTATTACCTTTATTTTTACAAAACATAAGGGGATATACAGCTATGGAAACGGGTATTATTATGCTGCCATCTGCATTAGTTATGGGGGCTTTAATGCCGGTAAGCGGGAGGCTTTTTGATAAATTTGGAGCAAAGCCAATAGTTATACCAGGCCTTATTATACTTGCAGCAGCCTCTTTTGAACTTTCAAAAGTGATAAATATGAATTCTAGCAAGGAATTTATAATACTTGTTAGTTGTATAAGGGCTATAGGATTAGGAATTGCAATGATGCCTATCAGTACTGTAGGATTAAATGCTGTAAATAAAGAGATGATTCCAAAAGCAACAGCTCTTAATAGTACAATAAGGCAGATAGCTAGTTCTATTGGTATTACCTTAATTACAGTTATTATACAATCCAAAACAAATTATAATTATTTAAAATTAGCAGAACAAATAACTAATTATAATAAAGTAGCAAATGATACTATAGGAACATTAACTAAGTTGTATATGCATGGAGGGTTATCTCAAGGAACAGCTAAGGTATCAGCCTTAACTAAATTAACAACTATAATTCAAGGACAAGCCACTATAGATGCTATGGCATATGCTATTTATGTAACTGGTGCTATAGTAATTGTAGCTATAGTCTTAACTTTACTTATGAGTAATGAGAAGAAAAATCTGAAAAAAGATAAAAAAGGTGATTTTATGCAAATTCAAAAATAGCTGATTTTATGTTACAATATGCGTAAAATAAAAATTAGCGAGGTAATAAAGATGAGTGTAAAGTTAAAACAAAAAAGAATAAATGTAGCTATGAAAAAAGAGAAAGCTGATTTGGTTATTAAAGACGCTAATATAGTAAATGTATTTACGAAAGAAATAGTTAAAGGTGATATTGCCATATGTAAGGATCAAATAGTAGGTATAGGCAATTACAGTGGAATAAATGAGATTGATGCTAAAGGTAAATATGTTTGTCCGGGTTTGATTGATAGTCATGTTCATATTGAATCTACTATGGTAACACCTTCAGAGTTCGCTAAAGCCGTACTTCCGCATGGTACAACAACTATAATTGCAGATCCACATGAAATTGCTAATGTATGTGGAACTAATGGAATTCACTTTATGCTAAATCAATCAAGAGAATTACCTTTAAATGTTTATTTTATGATGCCATCATGTGTTCCAAGTACACCTTTTGAAAATAATGGTGCTGATTTAAGCGCAGAATTAATCGAGCCTCTTTTATCAAATGATAGAATACTAGGACTTGGAGAAGTGATGGATTATCCTTCTGTAATCAATGGAAGGGAAGAAATGTTGAAAAAAATTGATTTGTTTGATGACAAGAGCATTGATGGTCATTCTCCAAATTTAACTGGAGATGCACTTAATGCATATAGGGTAGCAGGGATTATTACAGATCATGAATGTTCAACAATAGAAGAAGTTTTGGAACGTTTGAGGCTTGGAATGTATGTGCAAATAAGAGAAGGTTCAGCAGCAAGAAACCTAGAAAATATCATAAAAGGATTGCTGAAAAAGAATATAAGATTTAACAGATGTATATTCTGCACAGATGATAAACACTTGGAAGATATAAAGAATGAAGGGCATATAAGTTATAACATAAAAAAATCAATAGCCTGTGGAGTGGATCCAATTGAAGCAATATGTATGGCTACTATTAATACTGCTCAATGTTATAGGTTAAAAAGGCTTGGTGCCATAGCTCCGGGATACTCAGCAGACTTAATAATATTAGATAGTCTTCAAGAGTTTGATATTAATCAAGTGCTTTATCGAGGAGAGATAATATATAGCGATAAGAAGCTATATAAGGAGATTTCTTCTAAAATAGAGGATAGAAATGTATTTAATACAGTTAGAATTCCAAATATAACTTCTGAAGACTTAAAGATATATATGGATAAAGATACTGCAGTAGTTATAGGATTAACTTCAAATGAACTTATCACTAAAAAAGAAATTGCAAAGGTTAGAGTTGAAAATGGAGCCTTTGTACAGGATGAACAATTTTCTAAGGTTGCTGTTATAGAAAGACATAAAGCTACAAAAAATATCGGTCTTGGTATAGTAAGTAATTTTAATATTAAGAATGGAGCAATAGCAAGTACTGTAGCTCACGATTCACATAATTTAATTGTTGTAGGTGATAATGATGAAGATATGCTTATTGCTGTTGAAGAATTAAAAAGAGTAAATGGAGGGTATACAGTTGTAAGCGCTGGAAAGATAGCTGGTACTTTAGAATTACCAGTTGCAGGTCTAATGAGTAATTCTACTGCTGAATATGTAGAGCAAACGTTGAATAAAATGCTTAAAGAGGCTTTTAAGCTTGGAATTAACAATAATATAGATCCATTTATAACAATGTCATTTCTTGCATTGCCAGTTATACCAGAGATTAGAATAACAGATCAAGGATTATTTGATGTGAAAGAATTTAAGTTTATATAACCTTTAGGTTAAATCTAAGAAAATAGTACAATAAACAAATTGAATAGAACGTAAACAGTTGATATAATGAAAAGTAAATTATAGTGTATTTAGGTAAGGTTTAGTTGGGAGGATATCAAATGTTTAATAAAAAGCCAAAATGCCATGAAGTTGCATATATAATAAATTATGTTCAGGCTTATTTAAAGGGTGAGAAACCAGAAAAACCAATTTTGGAATATGATATTCATAAATATATATTTGAGTTATTTAGTAGGTTATTAGAAATGGGAGCTTTAAATAATGAGTTTATTTTAAAATTAATTAATGAGGCAGCATCACTTAGCGATTTTGATGTAAATATGTCCTTTATTTCCAAGGAATTGAAGAAGGTTGCAGAACAGTTAGCAGAAGCTAGTGAATCAAATATGGCAGTAGTTGAGGAAACTACAGCAAATGCAAGTGAAGTTAGTGAGGTAATAATTCATAATACGGAAATTCTAAATGATTTAGTTGAAAAATCAGAGGATTTAATAAAAAATAATACAGAAAGTAAAAATCAGCTTCATCAAATTAATCAAATAAAAGAAACAGTAATTATAAATGCTGAAAATATGTCAGAAAAAATAAGAGCTTTAGAAGAAATATCTTTAAAGGTTGATGAAATTGTTTCTGGTGTTAGTATGATTGCGGATCAGACTAATTTACTTGCATTAAATGCTAGCATTGAAGCAGCTCGTGCTGGAGAGCATGGTCGTGGTTTTTCTGTTGTTGCAGATCAAATTCGTAAATTGGCTGAAGATACTAAAATTAAGCTTAATAGTATGCAGAGCTTCACTAATGATATGAGAAATGCGACAAGTGAAGGTAGTGAAAGTGTTAGCAGTACTATTAATTCAATGACGGATATGACTGAAAAAATTGGGACTGTAAATATATCCTTTAATGAAAGTACTGATAAACTTGAAAATATAGTAAGAGGAATTACTAGTCTAGCCAATTCTATGGAAGATATTACTGCATCATCAGAAGAAATATCTTCAGCTATGAATATTGTTGCAAATGAATCAGAAAAAATTAGTCAAATGACAAGAGCAGTATCAGGAGATTCTGAAAAAGCACATTATTATGCTAGAAGCTTAGGTAAAATAGATGATACAATTTCTGGAATAATACGAGAGTTGGTGAAAATATTAAATAGTGGAACTCATCCAGTCTCAAATGAAGAATTCTTAGAGATATTAGAAGATGCTATTCAAGCCCATAAATCTTGGATGGATAATCTTAAACAAATAGTTAACGATAAACAATTAAGACCAATACAAAAAGATGGAAATAAATGTAGGTTTGGACATTTTTATAATTCGCTTAATATTACACATTTAGGTATAAGAGAAGAGTGGGTTAGGATTAATGAGGATCATTTGCTTTTGCATAACAAGGCTCATGAGATATTTGACGCAATGGAACAGGGGAATAATGAAAGTATACAAAAAATTCTTGCAGAAGCAGAACAATTATCTAACAATGTAGTTTCTATATTAAGTAATATTAGTAAAGAAGTAAAAAATATTGATGGAAAGGTTTTTCAATTAAACTTATAAAATTAAAAATTTTTATAGGGGCGAATTTTTTGAGGATATAGCTAAGTGTCGGTTGTCTTTGTATATAATGCTTTTAGGGGGAGTCAGTATGAAAAAAATATTAATTATTAAAACAGGTACAACATTTCCTTCAATTAATGAAAGTTATGGAGATTTTGAAGATTTTGTTATTAATCAAATAGATCTACCTAAAAAAGATGTTATTGTATGTTCAGTTTACAAAGGCGATATATTACCAGATTTAAAAGAGATATCTGGAGTCATAATAACAGGTTCACATTCTATGGTTACAGATTGCGCAGAATGGAGTGTAGCTACTGAAAAATATATAAGAGATATAGCGAATAGATCTATTCCAGTATTAGGGATTTGTTATGGACATCAGTTAATTTGTCAGGCTTTTGGTGGTATTGTAGGATATCACCCAGAAGGCAAAGAGATAGGTACTGTAAATATAGAATTAACTGAAGAAGGCAAAAAGGATGAGTTACTTGGTATACTTCCAGATAGTTTTTTAGGTCATGTTGTACATTCACAAACAGTAGTAAAGTTACCAGCAGATGCAAAATTATTAGCTAGAAATGATTTTGAAAAGCATCATGCATTTGTTATATATGGAAGTATATGGGGAGTTCAGTTTCATCCGGAATTTAATTTTGAAATTACTAAAGCATACATTTCAGAACAAAAAGAGAACTTAATTAAAGAAGGTAATGATATTGATGAACTATACAATTCTCTAAAAGAGCATGAGTATGGAAAAATGCTGCTAAAAAGATTCATAGATCTTATTTAATAGTAGATGAGGGGTAAAAAATTATGGGTAAAGTTTTATTAGGGGACATTATATTAACTGTATTGATTGGCATAGGTATTTTTTTATTTAGAGAAAACACTGTTCTTTTACTTACTCTTATACTACTAGCATTAATATTCAAGATATTTTCATCTATAACTATTTATAAGGAAACTCAAAAAATATATGAAAAAATAAAGTTAATATCTAATGGACAATTAAATTTAAGTATAAAAAAAGGAAGGATTGGTATTACAAACAGAATTGCGGAAAAAATGAATATTTATACTAATAAAATAAGGGTACTATTAGGTCAATTTGTAAATATAAATGAAAGAACTTCAAAAGGGTCAAAGGACATACAAGATAAATGTACAGAACTTTATAATTTGGCAAATGGAATTAACTCAACTGTACATAATATGTCGAAGTCAATAAATAACCAAGTAGTGGAAGCATCTAATATAAAAGAACAGGTGGACCAATTTGCTTTGGAAGTTAAGGATATAAAAAATAATGCAGATGATACTTTAAAAGCTGCAGGAGAAACTAAATTAATTGTTGAAGATAGTTTTAACACCTTTAGAGAATTAGTAGTTAAAATAGAAGGAATAAAGAATTATAACAGCAAAGTTATAGAGGATATAAATAATTTGGACAAAATAGTAGGAAAAATACATACAATAACTGAAGCAGTAGATAACATTTCATCTCAAACCAATCTTTTATCTCTAAATGCTTCAATAGAATCAGCAAGAGTTGGTGAGGCCGGAAAAGGTTTTGCTGTTGTAGCAGAAGAAGTTGGTAAGCTGGCTTATGAGTCATCTAATTCAGCAAAAGAAATAAAAGAACTTGTGGAAAGTATAAAAAATAGTATAAGTAAACTTCAAGTCCATATGGAGGAAGAAGCTGATGTTATTAGTAATAATGTGAATTTTGCGGTGAAGTCGCTTAACCAATCCTCAGTTATAGATGAGGCGCTTATAAGAAATATAAATTGTGTGGATACAATAGCAAGGCTTACAGAAGATCAAATGGAAAATATAAATAAGATTACTATTTCTATGGATATAATAAAGGCTGCTACAGAAGAAAATGCTGATGTTATAGAGGCAGTAAATGAATCTACAGAAAATCAGATGGCCATAATAGAAGATATGGAAACTACAATTTTACAACTTAACCAAAGCGTGGAAATATCAAAAACTATGCTAGACAGTTATCTGAGTACATTTAAAATTACTGCGGAAATAGAAGAGAAGGTAGTTAAGACAAAATCATTACTTGAAGATATTATTGCTAATCAAAATGTGCTTTCAATGGATGAAACTAGATTTGAAAGTTATTTAAAGGAAGTGCAGAAAAAAAATGACTTTATAGAACTTCTAGCTGTAGTAGATAAAAAAGGATATATGGTCGGTGCTACAATAGATATCCCTAAGGAGTTTAGAAGTTGCTATGGAAGACCTTATTTCTTACCAGCACTTAATGGACAAGTGTATGTATCAAAGGAATATATATCAATAGCTACGGGACACTATAATATAACAGTGACTATGCCTATAAAGAAAAATAATGAAATAATAGGTATTATGCTTGGTGATATTAATCTGAATGAATAATATGTAGTTTTTAATTAAAGAAGACTTTTGGAGGCTTGAAGATGGTTTCTTATGATATTATATGTTTCCTAGATCATAACAATGTTGTAAAACATATTGAATATTTGGGTACAAGCGGTAACAATGATAAAGTATCTGTTTTAAATGAATGTATAGGAAAAGAAATTGGAAGCTTTTTTGATATAGATTTACATAATGGCAAGGGGTATATAAATTGGAGCAGTATGGTACTTAGATATACTAGAACTGAAAATTTAATGGGTGCAGGATACATTATGTATATAACTGAGGTAACAGATAAGAGTGAAATATATGAAGCTGCATTAGATTGTGTTTCAGAAGGTATTCAAGTCTATGATAAAACAGGGCATCTCATATTTTGTAATAAATTTAATGAAAAAATCGAGAAAATGAATAGAGAAAATATTATTGGAAAGCACTTGATTGATATATATGATTTAAAGGAAGACTTTAGCACAACTTTAAATACAATTAAGAGCAAGATGCCCATAATTAATAGGTGTGATAACTTTAAAAATAAAAATAATGAAGTAATTACTACTATGAACTCTGGATATCCTCTATTTATTGAAAATAACTTAATTGGTGTTGCTGTAATAGTTCAAGATAAAGAAGTACTTGAACATTATCGTTTAAAAATTGATTGCTTTGATAAATTTTTATCACATGGTGAGAAAGATAAACTTAATAAAAATAGAAAAAATTTTTATGCATTAAAATATTATAAATTTGATGATTTGATTGGTAAAGATGAGAATTTTATAGAAACAATCCAGTTAGCACGCAATATTGCTGACAGAGATTGTTCTGTGTTGATTTATGGAGAAACGGGTACTGGTAAGGAATTGTTTGCTCAAAGTATACATTCAGGCAGTAAAAGAAGAACTAAAGAGTTTGTTGCTGTAAATTGTGCTGCTATCCCAGAAAATTTAATTGAAGGTATACTTTTTGGTACTGAAAAAGGTTCCTTTACAGGAAGCTCTGATAGGATAGGATTATTTGAACAAGCAGAAGGTGGAAGCCTATTTTTAGATGAGATTAATTCAATGAACCTTCATATGCAGTCAAAACTTTTACGTGTTTTACAGGAGAAGAAGTTCAGAAGAGTTGGGGGATTAAAAGATATAGAATGTGATGTTAGAATCATATGTTCTACTAATGAAGAACCTCTTTCATTAATAGAAAATAATAAAATGAGGAAAGATTTATACTATAGAATTAGCACGGTTACGGTTAATATACCACCTCTTAGAAATAGGAAAAGTGACATTGAGCTATTAGTTAAATATTTTATTGAAAAGTTGTCCAAGCATTATTCAAAAGAGGTGAAAGGATCATCACCAGAGGTTATCTTGAAATTTAGAGAATACGATTGGCCAGGTAATATAAGAGAACTTCTACATAATATTGAATATGCTTTTAACACTATGCTTGGAGATATAATAAATATAAAAGATCTACCTAAATATATGCAAAAACCCAAAAAGATAAATAGCAAAGACATTTTGCACCTTAGGACTTTAGAACAAATAATGAGTCAATATGAAAAAGAGGTAATTAAAAACACATTAAAATTACATAAAAATAATGTTACAAAAGCAGCAGAACAGCTGGGAATAAAAAGACAGAGCTTACAGTATAGAATAAAAAAATATGAATTATAAAAGCAAAGTCATTTTGCATTTGTGCAAAATGACTTTGCTTTTATATAATCTATCGGCAGAAATAATAAAA
>NZ_JAEEGC010000061.1 GCF_019207025.1 Clostridium thailandense
TGCAAGAAATAAGATTCCTGAGCTTCAGAAAGCATTGAAAGGTAATATTAAAGAACATCAGGTTATTATGTTAAGACATCAAAATGAAGAAAAAATTATTAAGAAGAATATAAAATCTATAGAAAGTCTCGGATATGAGGTTGTTCTACAAAAGACTTAGTTGTTTGGGGTTTTATGGTAAAATTTTAAGCCCGCCAATCGGCAGGCCTATTAGTTATGCATTAAAGTCGGAGAAAAGGTCGGCAATGCATAACGTGATGGATTGGCACTAAAATAATATACCAAAGCTGTGTAAATTCAAAAAAAGAGAGGTAATGAAGTGTTCAGAACTAGTTGCAGAGTAGACTATCAGATGAGCAGTCTGAAAAAATGAGTATGCCTTAGTGTTAATAATCCCTAAAAGAAATAAAATGTAAACCTGTTGCGCTTAGGTAACACTTAAATACTTTACAGAAAATAATAACAACTAATGGATATACAAAATCCGTTAGTTGCTTTTACGTTTCTATTATAGTTTCAGGTAATTCATTTGTATTATGAAGTATGAGATTTTATGTAGAAGTAATTTAGAGTTCGATAAATTAATTACGATAAATTATGCTTACTATTATATTAGTAATTTCTGAAGTATTGTTAGAAAGTATAAATTCATGAGTATTGCTTGAATTTACACAGTTAATTAAAATTAAATCATTTTTAACAGTTTCAAAAAATTTATCATCAATAGTAGAGTTAAATCCACCATTTACAGTGTAAAAACAAATTGCTGCTAAATCTTTATTTAATGAAGTTTTATACTCGAATTTAAGCTGTTTGTAAGGACTAATATTAAGATGAAATAATTCACCATTATAATTTTCTCTTGTCATTAAATTAAAAACAGTAGCTTTACCATAAGTTTTAGTTTTCCAATCGCCCATAAAGTCGTCTTGCTCAAAAGGGTTAAGTAATTTCTTGTAATTATTCTCATGATCAAGAGTTATTTCTCCTTCTATAACCATAAATTTACGAGAAACCTTTGGTAGACTACTAAAAGTAGATTCTGGTATATCAATTTTAGCAACTCCCAATCTCCATAAAAAGTTTTTACTGGCATAATCAGAATTTAACGGATATGTTGTAAGTTCTGTAGCCATGCCTCCAGACCAAAATGTTGGCTTGTAATTTTCCTGTCTTAGTAATTCTACATTGTAGTTCATATATTAATTACACCTCTTCTTATATATCATTTATGTTCATTATATTAAAAGATATAGGAATTAAAATTTGCACAGTAGTTCCTTTACCAGGTTCGCTGGCTATTTTCAAACCATAATTTTCTCCATAATAAAGTTTGATTCTTTCATTAACGTTTTTTAGGCCTACACCATTATGACTTTTATTTATATTATTACTTGGATTATATTTTAATATTTCTTCACATTTTGTTTTATCCATTCCAGCGCCATCATCAATAATCTCATATAGAATATTATTATCAATTTTTTTTGCATTTATAATAATTAACCCTTTTTGTCTTTTGGCCTTTATACCGTGATATATAGCATTTTCAACTAGAGGTTGAAGGATTAATTTTAATGTAGTATTATTTAGTATACTTTCATCAGCATTGATTTCATATTCAAATTTATTAGTGTATCTCATACTCTGAATAATAAGATAGTTTCGAATATGCTCTATTTCCCTTTCGACAGTAATCATTTCTTGTCCGCCACTCAAACTAATTCTAAAAAGTTTTGCTAAGGCATCAACCATCAATACCACATTTTCATTATTTACTTCTGCCATCCAAATAATTGAGTCTAAAGTGTTATAGAGAAAATGAGGATTAATTTGTGCCTGAAGCATTTTGAATTCCAATTTTCGTTTTTCTTCCTGCTCTTTTACTACTTGCTCCATAAGTATCCTAATTTCATTAATCATAGTATTGAATCTTTGACCTAACATTCCAATTTCATCATTACCTTTAAAATCTAAAGATATGTCAAGATTGCCTTTCTCAGCTTTTTTCATAAAATGTGCTAGCTTTTTTAATGGTTTTGTTATCATAGAAGCTATGAATATAGACAGCAGAAAGGCGCATAGAAGACATACAAAGCAAATAAGAAACATAAAGGTTTTCATATTATTTATTTGTTGTACTATTTCACTATATGGGGTAACGCTTACAACAGTCCAATTGGCAGGCTCGTACCTCTTAAAAGTAACTTGCTGCTTTTCTGAATTTATAGATCTTATAAAGTTTCCTTCTGCAGACTTTAGAACATCAGAAATAAGGGTATCATCAGATTTAGAGATATAACTATAATCTGGATGATAAACTATATTCCCATTTTTATCAACAATAAATACATAGCCATCTTTACCAAGTTTTGCATTTTTGCAGATATCTTCTAAGGCATCTAAGTTTAGGTCTACTAAAAGCACTCCAATTATCTCATCTTTGCTATAACTTTTAACGGCTTTACTCAAAGAAACTACTGATTTGTCACTATTGATTACGTAACTTTGAGAATGGGGGCTGACAATTATTGATTTATCATCATGTTGAAAAGCATCCTTATACCACTGTTGTTTAGTGAAGTTATAATTTTTGTCAATATTTATGCTATATTTATCACTCACTGCAGAACCATTATTAGCTATCAAAAATATCGATACAACATCTCTTCTAAGACTTTCTATTTCCGTAAGAAAATTCACTAGATTATTAAAATCCATAGTAACATCTAATTGATTATCGGGCTGTACAGTTTTTAAATATCTCTGAATATTATAATTATAATTTGCAATAGGGGATATGCTTTGCATTTCATTAACATAGAAATCAACACTTTTAATTACCTGATCCACAACCTGATTACTATAAACTGTCGTATATGTCTCTAGAGAGTTTCTATACTCGTTGATTACAAATGCACTAATAGTACATATAGTACAAATTATGAGAAGGAAAAAGGATACGATTATTTTATTTTTAATCTTTATATTTACAAAAAAATTAAGCTTGTACAAAAACAACTTTAACATAATTTTCACTCCAGAAGCTATTTGGCATTTTTGAACTCAGAAGGACTAAAGCCAATATGCTTTTTAAAACATATACTAAAATAATGAGGATCTCTAAAACCAATTTTAAACGCCACCTCGGAGGGCTTTAAATTATTAACAATTAAAAATTCTTTAGCTTTTTCCATTCGTAATTTTGTAACATATTCTATGAAGGTTTCATTATTTTCTTTTTTGAAGATTATACTTAAGTAACAGGAACTAACAGAAACAAAATTTGCAACGGTATCAAGAGATAAGTCAGGGTTCCAATAGTTTTCCTTAATGAATTTTTTGGCCTTTTCGACAGTTTGCAAATTTCTGTTATTTCCCACTACATGCATATTTGAATAAGTAGATTCTACATATTTCCATAGAAGTCTTTTTACATCATCTAAAGTCTCACAAATATTTATTTCCCTATAAATATTCAAATATAATGTATGATTTGTAGATTTTTTATCTTCAAGATTAAGTAGAAGCTTTTGTATTTGATTTATTAATTCAAACATAATAAGTTTGATATTCTCTGATGAAATATTTGAAAAGTTTATTAAGTCCGTAAAGAATGAATCGAAAGAAATTTTTACTCTTTCTAAGGATTCGAACTTAACTTTAAATAACAAATCATCGATTTTTTTAAAAGGAAAATAAAAACTTAGAGTTTCATTTGTTTTATTGTTGATACTATAAATATTATTTTCACCCATAAGAAACTTATGTTCTAAAGCGTTTAAAGCCTCATTATAAGAAGTTTTTAAATTTTTTAATTGTGATACTAAAGTTCCGATACCAATAGTTACAGTAATATGCAAGTTATTTTTAATGGTATTTTTAATTGAAAGTAATGAATCATAAATTTCCATTTCAAAAATTTTCGATTTATAATCTTCAATGCTATATATTATAACTTTTCTATTTAAATTATCATTAAAGACAAAACCAGAGTTTCCTATGGAATCAGAAATTATCTTAAGCAAATCAATATTTAAAGAAGATATGTAATTAGATTCGCATTTGCTAATTAAGTTATTTAAGCTATCAATCTCTAATACACATACAATAAATAGATTCCCAATAAAATTGATATTTAAATTTTTAAGATCAGAAGAAATTTCCTCTTCACTAATACCCTCATTTATTAAAGAATTAAAGAATTTTTCTTTTAATAAGGGAAGAGTTTCAGTAATTTGTCTTTTAATTTGGAGCAGTTTGTTATTTTCTAAGTTTTTTTCATCGAGTTGATTTTTTATTTTAGTAAGATAGTCCGTAAGTCTTGAAGAAATAATAGGCTTAAGAACATAATTGTTTACTCCAAGATCTATTGCTTTTCTTGCATATTCAAATTCATCATAACCACTTATTATAATTATTTTTGTATTAGGGAATTCCTTTAATAATTTTTCTGAAAGTTCTAATCCATCCATGAAAGGCATTGCAATATCTGTAAGAAGTACATCTGGCTTAATTTTTAATGCAAGTTCTAGCCCGACTTCCCCATCTTCGGCATCAAAGACTTCGCTAAAACCAATGGCTTTCCAATCTATTTTATTTACGATTGATTTTCGAACTAACTCTTCATCTTCTACTATGAGTATTTTATACATGGTTATTTCCTCCAAATTTAAAAGCTTTACAAGACACATTATAACAAAAAAATATAGGGCTTACAATGTGAGAAAATTCTTATAAATGCTATTATTAGAATGCAGGAATAAGCAAATGTAAAAAAGTTCATAAAAAAATTAACCGTTTACATAAAAAAATTCTATTAAAAAAAGCTTTGAATTTGAGTATTATTAACTCAAGAAAAGGAAAGTTTACAGAAAAAATATTAATGTTTTCAAAGGGATATGAAAAGGTTTTAAAAATACTACTAAAAGTCAGAGGGGGGACAATAGGTTTATGGTTATTTTTTATACCTTTTAGTATTTCTAAAAAATAAAATGTTCATGGAGGGGTAGTATGTTTAAAAAAATATGTACAGTATTAGTCGCATGTATTTTTACATTTTCTTTAGCAGCATGCGGAAATAAAACTGCACAAACTTCTGGAAGCGATGCAAGTACGACAAAAAATCAAGGAAAAAAACAGATAACATTGGGACTTGCTATGGCAGGAATGAGCTCAGCTTATCTAATGCCTTGTGCAGATTTTGCCAAAAAGGAAGCAGAAAAAAATGGAGCAAAGATGATAGTTATGGATGCTCAATGGGATGCTCAAAAACAAGCTGATCAAATATCAAATTTACTAGCACAAAAAGTTGATGCTATAATTTTAAATCCAGTTGATGCAAAATCGTTGTTGCCTTCTCTTAAAAAGGTTAAAGCAGCTAAAATACCAGTAATAAATCTTAACATGAGAGTAGCAGATACCTTGCAAGATTATGTTAGCACATATGTTGGAGCAAGTATGCCAGAAGAGGCTGAACTCGCTGCTGACTTAATGAGTGCAGCACTTGGAGATAAAGGTGGAGACATTGTAATGATAGAAGGAGCTCCAGGAAGTGATGCATCTATATACAGAAGTCAAGCCTTCAAAGATAAAATAGCTCAAAATAAGAATATAAAAATCGTAGGAATAGCAAATGGTGGATGGGACAGAGCAAAGGCCATGGCTGCAGCAGAAGATTTGCTTGCCAAAAATCCAAATATAGTCGGAATTTACTGTCATGATGACAATATGTGTATTGGGGCTATTGAAGCTGCAAAAGCTGCTCAAAAAGCTGATAAAATTAAATTTATAGGTATTGGTGGAAGTATTGATGGTTTAAATGCAATTACAAAGGGAGAGATGTATGGAACTGTAACACAACCACCAGATTGGGAAGGTGCTGAAAGTGTTAGACGTGCTATAGATGCAGTTAATGGCACTCAGTTAAAGTCATGGTATAGAGACCCAGTTGAAAAAGTAACTAAAGAGAATGTATCGAAATTTAAGGGGTTATGGTAATAACATAAAATGTCATATAGTTGATACTTTATCATATCGTGGGCTAAAACTCACGATATGAATATCGATATGATGTGCCGTTTTATGTTTTGTAATTGGAGGGGAGAGAATGAACGAAGTAATTCTGAAAATGGTTGAAATAGGCAAGTCATACCCAGGAGTTAGAGCCCTTGATCATGTTGATTTTGAAGCAAAAAAGGGTGAAGTACATGCACTAATGGGTGAAAATGGGGCAGGAAAGTCAACACTCATGAAGGTACTTAATGGAGTTATTACAGACTATGAAGGGGAAATATTCATAAAAGGTAAAAAAGTTAATATTTGCTCTCCTACATCTGCACAAAATGCGGGAGTTAGTATTATATTCCAAGAATTTAACTTAGTAAATACCCTATCAGTAGCTGAGAATATTTTCTTAGGAAGATTGTATGGTACAAAAGCAGGGCTGATTTCTTGGGTAGATATATTTAATAATACTAAAGAGTTGTTAAAAAAAGTAGGCTTAGATATTGATCCAAAAACTAAAGTTAAAGATTTAAGCGTTGCTGAAAAACAAATGGTGGAAATTGCAAAGGCATTATCCTATAATTCTGAAATTATTGTTATGGACGAACCATCAGCTACACTAACAAAAAACGAGTTGGATAATCTTTTTAAGATAATTTTTGATTTAAAAAGTAATGGAGTAACCGTAATATATATTTCACATAGACTTGAAGAAATATTTGAAATTTGTGATTCGATAACAATTCTTAGAGATGGAAGGTCAATTAAAACTTGTTCTGTAAAAGAAATTGATAGAGAAGGAATAATTGAAGGCATGGTTGGAAGAAGTATGGAAGAAGGAGAATATCCTGAAAGACCAACTGTGAAACTCAATGAAGTTATAATGGAAGTAAATAACTTGAATCGTAAAAATGTTCTAAAAGATATCAGTTTCAGGCTTCATAAGGGTGAAATATTAGGACTAGCAGGCTTAGTTGGAGCTGGAAGAACGGAACTTGTAAGAGCAATTTTCGGTGCAGATAAAATAGATTCCGGTGAAATAAAAATTAAAGGTAAAAAAGTAAAAATAAAAAATCCTATAGATGCAAAAAGAAATGGCATGGCTTTATTAACTGAAGATAGGAAGCAGCAGGGACTTGTGCTTAAATTTTCTATTAAATCTAACATTTCGATTACTAAATTGAAAAAAATTTGCAAAAAAGGATTATTATCAAAAGACATGGAATCAAAAGCTGCCGCAATATATGTAGATAAACTTCTTATAAAGACGCCTTCATCTAAACAGAAGGCTCTTAATTTAAGTGGTGGAAATCAACAGAAGGTTGTTATTGGCAAATGGCTTTTCGCAGATTCCGAAATTTTGTTTCTTGATGAACCTACAAGAGGAATAGATGTTGGAGCAAAGTATGAAATTTATTGTATAATGAACGAACTAATAAAAGAAGGTAAATCTATAATAATGATTTCATCTGAAATGCCTGAGGTTATTGCAATGAGTGACAGGATTATCGTTATGCATGAAGGTCAAATTAAAGGGGAAATTTCAAAAGATTGTGCAAGTCCTGAGAAAATAATGGAATATGCCATTTGTACTCCTGAAAATTCGTAGTGAAATAAGTACAATGTGGGGGGATATTAATGAGTGAAATTAATAAAAACATTCTTAAAACAAATAATGTGAGTTTAAATCAATTAGCAAAAGAATATGGAATATTTATTGCACTAATTTTTCTTTTGATTGTGTGTTCGATAGCGTCCTCGTCATTTTTAACTGGAACAAATATGATGAATATCCTGAGACAAATATCAATAAACGGTATACTCGCAGTTGGAATGACATTTGTAATGATAGGTGGAGGATTTGATTTATCAGTAGGTTCCATACTCTCTTTTGCAGGAGTTATAGTAATAGGCATTCAAAGTGCGGTATCTGCACCAGTAGCTATTATTGCAGCTCTGCTTATAGGAATTTTGGCAGGACTTTTAAATGGTACTATAATGGCTGTAATCAATGGAGATAGTGGTGATGCTTTTATGATAACCTTTGGTATGCAGTCTTTTCTTGCAGCTTTAGCATTATTATATACTGGAGGAGTAACCTTAAGAGGAAGTAATTCACCTATATTTAACTTTATTGGTAAGGGCTTTGTTGGACCCATCCCTATGCCTGTTCTAATATTTATAATAATTGCGCTTATATGTCATTTTGTACTTACAAAGACTCGATTTGGAAGAGGGGTATTCTTATTAGGAGGTAACTATGAAGCTAGCAGACTTTCTGGAATAAATGTTAAGGTAATTAAGGCTTCAACCTATGTTATTGCAGGTACAGCGGCAGCAATTGCAGCTATGGTTATAAATGCAAGGACTATGGGGGCATCACCAATACAAGGTGTTGGATATGAATTCGATGCAATTACTGCAGTTATAATAGGCGGTACAAGTTTATCAGGAGGAGAAGGAAGTGTACTTAAAACTTGTGTAGGTGTTCTGATACTCGGCATTATTTCAAATATCTTAAACTTGTTTGGCTTTTCGGTATACGATCAGTATATTGTGAAAGGTATCATAATACTCTTAGCGGTATGGTTTGACAGTAAAAAATAATTTATTATGAAGGGGTGGTGCGCCAAATGATTTTAACTATAGGGAAAAATATCTTAAAAGAGAAAATGTTAATGCTGCTTTTAGTTATGATTATAATAATGTCCTTTTTATCACCTGTATTTTTAACGACGGTAAATTTCATTGATATGTTGACACAAATGTCAATATATGGCCTAATCGCTTGTGGAATGACTATTGCAATAATATGTGGTGATTTTGATCTTTCAGTAGGTTCCGTTGCAGCATTGAGTGGTTTAATTATGGTTATGCTTGAACCGAAGGTTGGATTGGCAATGGCTATTTTGATTACATTAGTATTAGGTATTGCTATGGGCTTGATAAATGGATTTTTAGTAACTGTAGGAAAAATAAATTCTTTTATAGTTACATTGGGTGCCATGACAGTGTATTATGGAGTAGCTTTAAAGATATGTAATGGAAATCCGGTTCAAAGTACTAGTGATGCACTAATTGAAATAGGAAATGGAACAATAGCTGGAATACCCTATCCTGTAATTATATATTTTGTATTTGTTGCTATTACTCAAATTTTACTTATAAAGACTAAGTATGGCAGAAATATTTATGCAACTGGTGGAAACTATGAGGTTGCTAGATTAACAGGCATAAATGTAAAATTTTATAAAATATCAATTTTTATTGCCACTTCCTTAACCGCTGCAATAGGAGGAATGCTGCTTGCCTCAAGACTTGGTACAGCAGCACCTAATAATGCTCAAGATGCTGCCATGACTGTTATTTCAGCAGTTGTAATAGGCGGTACAAGTTTAGCTGGTGGTCAAGGTAATGCGATTAGAACAGTGTTAGGTATGTTGATACTTGGCATACTTACAAATGCTTTCAGTCTTTTGAATATATATCCATATTATCAAACAGCAATTAAAGGTATTATACTTATAGCAGTTGTTGCAGCAGATAGTTATTATAAAAAGAACAAAAATTAAGAATTAATTATTGGGAGGGAAAATTAATATGAATCATTTCGAACGTTTTTATGCAACTATTGAAAGGAAACCGGTAGATAGGCCAGCATCATGGCTGGGAATACCAGATCACAAAGCATACAAGGGATTATTTGACTATTTTAAAGTAAGCAATCTTGATGAGTTAAAAGCTAAAATTGATGATGATGCTTATCCTGTTGAACTTCCATACCATTCTCCAAACAGCAATGCAATTTATGCAGCTTTTAACTTTGCAAAAAAGAATTTTGATGGAGTAGAAGATGCAAGAACACTTACTGCCCCAGGCTTCTTTGAAGATTATTCAGATCCTGATCTAATTAATGATTTTGACTGGCCAGATCCAGAAAAATATATTTCTAAAGAAGAATGTCTAAATGCTGTTGAGAAAGCTCCAAAGGATCGTCCGACTTTAGGCGTAATATGGTCAGCACATTTTCAAGACACTTGTGCAGCATTTGGAATGGAAACAGCTCTTGTAAAGATGCTTATAGAGCCAGAGATGTATGAAGCTGTAGATAAAAAAATCTTAGACTTCTATTTAAGGGCAAATGAAATATTCTTTGAAGCTACAAAAGGTAAGCTTCATGCAGTTTTAATCGGAAATGACCTAGGCAGTCAAGCAGGGCTCATGTTGTCGCCGGATTCAATAAGAAAATTTGTTATCCCAGGAGCAAAGAAACTTGTTGAACAAGCTAAAAGTTATGGACTAAAGGTATTATATCATTCATGTGGATCTATAGTAGAAGTTATTCCAGATCTTATAGGCGCTGGAGTCGATGTTATCCACCCAATTCAAGCACTTGCAAAAGGTATGGACCCTCACAATTTAAAAGAAAAATATGGAGATATTGCTTCATTTTGTGGAGGAGTAGATGCTCAAAATCTATTGGTTCATGGAACTCCCCAGCAAGTTAGAGATAAGGTGTTTGAGCTGAGACAGATATTCCCAACTGGTTTAATTATTTCTCCTAGTCATGAGGCTATACTACCAGATATTAGACCTGAGAATGTTGCAGCTTTATTTGATGCTGTAAAAGAAACAATATAAAACAAGCAAAAAATCCACACTTTAAGACTGACATAAGTGCATTTGGAGGGAAAAATTATGAGATGCGGTTCTGTAATAAAGGTAAAGCCAGGTATGTTAGATGAATATGTTAAGCTTCATTCTTCGGTATGGCCAGATGTTCTTAAAATGATTAAAGAATGTAATATAAAAAACTACTCAATATATTATAAGGATGGCTATTTATTTAGTTATTTTGAATATGTGGGCATAGATTATGAGGGTGATATGAAGAGGATGGCAGATGATCCTACAACTCAAAAGTGGTGGGATGTAACAAAGCCATGTCATATTCCGCTTGAAACTCGTAAAAAGGGTGAATGGTGGGCTGAAATGGAAGAGGTGTTCCATTTAGACTAAATATATTTGTATGGAAACAGAAGATCGAGTTATGTATGGTTATAAATATTCATGTCATTTCCATTAAATTTAATAAAAGTATTATATAGGGAGGAAATATAAATGGATTTAAAAGAACTTTCACTTACAGTAGAAAAAGGTAACGCTAAAAAAGTAAAGGAGCTTGTGGTGCAAGCCATTGAAGAAAAGATTGATCCAGCTACAATACTTAACGAAGGTATGATTTCGGCTATGGCTGAAGTAGGGACAAAATTTAAGAATAATGAAATATATGTACCAGAAATGCTTATAGCAGCAAGAGCTATGAGTGCTGGACTGCAGGTACTAGAACCAATTTTAGCAGAAACAGGCGTGAAGCCTATTGGTAAGGCAATTATAGGAACTGTAAAGGGAGACTTACATGATATAGGTAAAAACCTCTGTGCTATGATGGTTGAAGGTGCTGGTATTGAAGTTTATGATTTAGGAATTGATGTACCAGCAGAGGAATTTGTTAAAAAAGCAGAAGAACTTGGTGCAGATATTGTTGTTATATCTGCATTACTTACAACAACAATGCCATATATACAGGAAGTTATAGATTCATTTAACAAATCTTCTGTTAGGGACAAGTATTATATTATGATTGGTGGGGCTCCTGTTACAGAAGAATTTGCAGAAAAAGTTGGAGCAGATTTATATACTCCTGATGCAGCAACAGCAGGAGAAAAAGCTAAGGAATATTTAGTTTCAGTAAAAGTTTAAATTTTAAAGTGTATGTTTTAGACATACACTTTAAAGATACATTGTAGAGGAGGATATATTATGATAATAGTTGGTGAATTAATAAACGCAAGCCGTAAAGCTATTTCACAGGCAATAAAAGATAATGATATTGATTATATAAGGAAGGTAGCAAAGGAACAACAAAAAGCAGGTGCTGATTATATAGATGTTAATGCAGGTATATTTGTAGGAAAGGAATCTGATTACCTAAAGTGGCTGGTACAGGGCATTCAATCAGAACTAGATGTTCCTTGTTGCATAGATTCACCAGATCCTAAAGCCATAGAAGCAGCTTTAGCTGTTCATAAAGGAAGCTCAATGATAAATTCTATTTCGTTAGAAAAGGAAAGATATGAGGCTATATTGCCTATAATAGCAGGTACAGATTTAAAGGTAGTAGCCCTTTGTATGGATTCAGATGGTATGCCTGAAACTGCAGATGAAAGATTAAGAATTGCAGATAAATTAGTAAATGGATTGCTTCAGCATAATATATTAATAGACAATATATACATAGATCCACTGGTTCAACCTATTGGAACTAACGATACTTTTGGATTCGAATTTTTAGATTCAATACAGGCTATCACTACTAGATTTAAGGGTATACATACAATGTGTGGTTTATCTAATATATCCTTTGGTCTTCCAGCAAGAAAGTTTATTAATCAAACCTTTGCTATTATGGCAATTTGCAAAGGATTAGATGGACTTATAGTAAATCCTTTGGATAAAGCTATGATGGCAGGTCTAATAACAGCAGAAACTTTAGCTGGAAGAGATGAATTCTGTATGAATTACTTACAGGCATATAGAAACAGTAAAATAGATTTAAGTACCCCTTAAAATAAACTTATAGTCAGTAAACTCTTTTGTCTTGGATTATTGTAGTGATTGAGCTAAAAAGGAGGTTACTGACTATTTATTTTATTAGGTTAAATTATTTATTCATATATATTTAGCTTAAAAAGTGCGCAGTATTAAACCGGGGGGATAATTGTGGTGTTAAGGTTAAAATCAATTGCTTTAAGAATTAGGATAGGTTTTTTAGTCATAATTTTATGTCTTGTTGGAGTGATTATAGTGGAAATGTATATATCTATTTCTTATAATAATAAATATAAGAATATGTTAACTTTTATTATGACCTCTAATCAGATTCAAGATTCTATTGATGAATACACAACTAACTTCAGCAATAAATTAATGTATGAAAAAGATAAAAAGAAAATGAAAGAAAATTATATAAGCTTTAAGAATAAGATATATGAAAAAGAAAATTATTTAGCAAAGAATGTATCAAAGGATAGTCAGTCAACAGCAAGTATAGAAGCAATTAGTAGATTAAGTAATGCGTATTTTAATACTATCGAAGACATTTTGAATGTTGAAGAACAAGTTAATATGAGTGATTCTTTTGATAAATATGAAGAAACTAAGAAAACTAATAGCTTTATAGATAATGAAATTTCTAAACTAATTGTCAGTGAGACCAAAAGTAATAATGCTGAAATACAAAGGCTTAATAGGCAATACTACCAAATATCAAGTATCATGGTAGTATTCATTGGAATAGTCATACTTTTGGCAATGGTATATTCTATTAGGTTATCTAACTATATATCACAAGCTTTGAGAAGATTAACGGAGATTTCAAAGAAAATAGGAGATGGAGATTTAAAATGTAGGGATGTAGTAGTAAAATCTGATGATGAATTAAAAATTTTAGCTGTTGCATTTAATGATATGAAGAATAGCCTGAAGGAAATAACTATTAAAATACGAGGAGTAGCTGGACAGGTTTTTGATTCTTCTAATCGTTTAAGTAAAAATGTTGAACAAAATTTTAAAGCTAATAATCAAATTGCTTTAGTAATACAGAATATAGCAGAGAGTGCATCGGAGCAAGCTGAAAAAACAAATAATACTGCAGTAATTATTGAAGAAACTTATAAATTGATGAATAATATTTCATTAAGCACAGAAAATGCGTTATTATTATCAGAAGATTCAAAAAAAGTATCCGAGGAAGGTTCCAATTATATTAACAATTTTATTGATAGGATTAATTCAATTAATAATTCCATACAAGTTTCAGCTAATACTTTAGATGATTTAAGCGGAAAAACTGAACGAATAGGCAATATAGTTGACTTTATAAAAGCCATAGCGGAACAGACAAATCTTTTAGCTTTGAATGCTGCAATTGAAGCCGCAAGAGCTGGAGAAAGTGGTAGAGGGTTTGCTGTAGTTGCTGAGGAAGTTAAAAAGCTAGCTATGGAGTCAGGTGAGGCGACAAAACAAATTAGCGAAGTAATAAAGAGTATTCAGCATCAAACACAGCAGGTCAAAGTGGAAATGAATAGTGCAGTATTAAATGTAAAGGATGCAGTAAAAAGAATAGCTTCAACTAAAGAGTTTTTAAATAATATTGAAAATTGTAACAATAAGGTGGATACTGAAGTAGAAGTAATTTCATCAAGTATAAGCAATCTGTTAAATGCTATGGAGAAAATTAGTGAGGAAAGCAAATACAATAATGAAATTATTCAAGCTTTTGCTGCAGACAGTGAGGAGATTGCAGCTTCAACAGAAGAGCAAATATCTAATCTTGAGCTTATGATAGAAACTACTAATGCTCTAGTTGAAGATTCAGTCAATATGGAAGAAGTAGTAAAAAAGTTTAATTTGTAATATATAGAAAGATACTGTAGTTAAATGGATTTATATGTAATGCTTACTTTCAAAAAACTTTGTGGGGAGATAGTTCATGAACGTTTTTAATGGAATAGATTTAATTGTTGAAGAGAAAGAAATAATAAGGTTACTAGGATATAGGGATTCACAACCAGGCGAAGAAATAATAGAGGCTATTAGGGAAGAAATTAAAGCATGTAGAAATTATTTAAATTCAGTAGTTTATTATGAAAAAATAAATATAAAGAGCATAGAGGATAGTCAGGTTATACTGAAAAATGGTATTTTCTTAAGTGGAGAATTTATATCAAGAAAATTAAATAAATGCAAATATATTGTAGCTGCTGTTACAACATTGGGCAGAGAAATAGACGAAAGGATAAAGGAAGCCTTTGATGGCGATGATTATTTAAGAGGAATGATTATGGACAACATAGGAATTGCTGCACTTACATATGTAGATAAATTATTTTGGATTAGTATGGTAGAGCATATTGAAGGAAGCAGTATAGGAATAACAGAAAAGCTTTCACCAGGAGATAAAGAGTGGGCACTTGAAGAGCAGAAAAAACTCTTTCAATGTATAGATAAAAACTTTACAAAAGTGGGGCTTACAGAATCATTGCTCATGACGCCAATAAAATCAACTTCAGGAATATTTGGCTTTGGTGAAAATATAGGAATTACTAAAAGTGAACATTTATGCAGTGAATGTAAATTGAAAAGTTGTTCGTATAGAATGGATAAAAAAATTAAGCTTAAGGTAGATAAACAGGTAATGGAAGTAGAGTCTGGGACAAACTTACTTGATATACTAAGAGAAAATAAAATATTCATAGATAATCCTTGTGGTGGAAAAGGAACTTGCGGAAAATGCAAGGTGAAATTAATAAAGGGACTTAAAGAGCCTACATCATTAGATATAAAACATTTAAGTAAGGAAGAAATAGAGGAGGGAATTAGGTTATCTTGTAATATAAATATAAGTGAAACTACTGAGCTAATAATCCCTGTAGATAACGAAAAAATGAATATTGCGGTAGCCATGGAGAAATATGAATTTGATGTAGATTCAATGATCAAGAAAAAATACTTAGTTATGAAGGAACCTTCCATTGAAGATCAAAGAGATGATTATAAGAGAATTAGCGATGCTTGTGGAATAAGGGATTTACTTATTGGAATTAAAGATTTAGCAACAGTAAGTGAAAAATTAAGAAAATATAACTTTGATGTCACAGCAGCAATTTATAAAAATCAACTTATACACATAGAAGAAGGTGATGAGAGGGAAAAGATCTATGGATTAGCTATTGATGTTGGAACTACCACTATAGCAGCATACCTTTTAGATATGAATAATGGTAAAGTTATGGATGTAGAACCACAAATTAACATGCAAAGAATTTATGGAGCCGATGTTATTTCAAGAATCGATTTTACTGTTGAAAATAAGGAAGGACTAAATACTTTGAGACAGTGCATAATTGGACAAGTTAACTCAATAATTGAAACATTGAGTGCTAGAAATAGTATCTGTAAAGATAATATATATGATGTAGTTATAGCAGGAAATACTACTATGATTCACTTATTGCTTGGACTACCTTGCAAGCAAATAGCTATGGCTCCATATATTTCAGTAGTTACAAAGGCTCTTGAAATTAAAGCTGAAGAACTTGGTATTATAACTCAAGGTATAGTAAGTATTATACCAGGGATTTCAGCCTATATAGGTGGTGATATTGTTTCAGGAATTTTATCTAGTGGAATGCTGAATTCGGAAGGACACTCCCTGCTGCTAGATCTTGGAACTAATGGGGAAATGGTTTTAGGAAATAAAAGCGAGATTATAACCTGTTCCACTGCTGCAGGACCTGCTTTTGAAGGATCAAATATCAAGCATGGTGTTGGTGGAATAAAAGGTGCAATATGTAAAATCGATTTGTCACAAGATAAGGTATATGAGACTGTAGGAGGAGAAAATCCAATAGGAGTGTGTGGTTCGGGAGTTCTTGATACAGTGGCACAATTTTTAAAATATGGCATTATAGATGGCACAGGTAAAATTATTGATAAAAATGAACTGGGAGAGAAATATAAGGACAGGTTAATGGATACAGGTAAAATGAAAGAATTTATTTTGGCAGAAGATAAGATGAACAACAAAATTATAACTTTTACTCAAAAGGATGTAAGAGAGGTTCAACTAGCTAAGGCTGCAATAAGTGCGGGAATTAAAATTCTTTTAAAGGAAAAAAATATACAGCTAGAAGATATAGAGACAATGTATATTGGTGGGGGATTTGGAAGCTATATGGATGCAGAAAGTGCCATAACCATTGGAATGATACCTAAAGAACTAAAAGATAGGATAAGGTCTATTGGAAATTGTTCAGGAGCTGGTGCTAAAATGTATTTAATGTCAAAGAAATTAAGAGATAAAGCATTGGAGATTTCTCGCAAAGCAAATTATATAGAACTATCTAGAAGAAGTGATTTTCAGGAGTATTTTATTGATTCTATGTTGCTTGAGTAGAGGGTACTGAAAATATAAATATCTGATATGGGATCTATATTTGCTGTAATTATCTATAATAAAAATAAAAGAACACTTTTTATTGATAATAATTTTGCAATATTATTAACAAAAGGTGTTTTTTATATGCGTCTATTTTTCATTTATAATCGCCTTCCTAAAATTGTGTCTATAGAGGAGTACTGTTCCTGATATTTTTTGGGACTTACTCCTTTATACTTTTTGAATAATCTACTAAATTGAGCACAATCAGAAATTCCAATAAGAGCTGAGGTATCAGATATACTGTAATACATGGATAAATAGTGGCATGCTAGTTCAATCTTCTTTTCATTAATATAGCCTATTATAGTCTTTGATAGATGATTTTTAAATAGATACTCAAGATTGCGTTTAGAAGTACAACAATATTTGGCTATACTTTCTACTGAAAGCTTTGTATGTAACTTAGCATCAATATAGTCTAATGCTTGTTCAAGAGTGCTTTGTTCAGTAAAAGAAGCATTAGCTGAATTGTGATTTGATAGACATAAGAGACTTTCTAATATTAAATTTTTAATTGCCTGGTATGTTCCATAATTTGAACCTTTACTTATACTTATGGAATTGTAATCTGCCACAAAGCCTAAGTATGCAAAAAGCTGCTCCTTATGTTTTACTATTGGTTTATGCCCACATAGAAAATTATTTATAAGTTTATCATTCTGCGAAGTTGTAAGGGAAATTGAATTTACCTTTATATTGATAAAAAAATATATTAATAGTAGCTCTTTATTTGAAGCAATACCTTGTATTTCGTGTTTTACACCTGGATCTGCTATTATTAAATCCCCAGGAGCTAATTCATAGATTTTATCATTATAAATATACTTACCATATCCGGAAAGTATCACGCATAATTCATAGCTATTATGATAATGAAGTTGATTTGATATTTGTTCATTTCCGAAAGAGCAATAAGTTCCAGTTTTACAGAAAATAGAGTACATGCCAAAATTATCTTCTATTCTTTTTCCACATATATGCTCTGTTATAGGGAGATTATTTTTTCCCATAATAGATCCCTCCATAAAATTCAATACAATATGATTATACTGCTGACTTCGTTTTTTATCAAATACACTTCGTTTTTGATTATTCAATAAGCAAAGAATTGTGACTATAATTTTAATATAGAAAGTTGAAAAAATTAAGAATACTTAGAAAAATGAGGTGTTGACATGAATTCAAGAGAAAGAGTTTTAAGCTCACTGAACCATAGGGAGCCAGATGGTTTAGCAGTTGATTTGGGATCTAATCCTAGTTCAGGTATATCAGCCATAGCTCACAGCAGGCTTGTAAATAAGCTTGAATTAAAAAATAGAAAAACTAAAGTATTTGATGTAGTACAGCAAGTGGCTCAACCAGAGATGGAATTAGTAGATGCTTTAAATCTTGATGTATTAGATATTGGGCGGGTATTCAATGTAAACGATACAGATTGGTATGATTTTACCCTTTATGATGGAACAGTAGTGCAATATCCAACATGGTTTAAGCCAGATCGTCATCCAGATGGTTCTTATACATGTTCTAAACATGGCAAAATAATTGCTAAGATGCCATATGGTGCAACGTTTTTTGATCAAACGGTTTTTCCTTATATAGATGGTTATCCAGAAAACTACAAAGATTTAAGTGAGGCAATGAATGTGGTTTTGTGGCAGGCTTTAGTTCACAGCCCATGGGATCACGCAGCTGAAGATAACTTTTGGGAAGTTCTTAGAGAAAGAACCCTTGAACTAAGAAAAAATACAGACAAGGCCCTAATGATAACTTGTGGCTGCAATCTTTTTGAATGGGGAACCTTTTTAAGGAAAATAGATAATTTCTTAATGGATATTTTACTTGAACCTGAAGAAATAGAAAAATTAGTGGAAGCACTTATGGAAAAACATTTAGCTTCATTAAAAAATGTATGTGAAGCTGTAGGTGATATAGTTGATATTATAAGATTTGGAGATGATCTTGGAATGGATAGCGGTCCTTTTATGGCTCCAGATTTATATAGAAAACTTTTTAAACCTCATCATACAATACTTAATGCTTATGTGCATAAGCACAGTAATATGAAAACTTTTCTTCATTCCTGTGGTTCTATATATAAGGTAATACCAGATTTAATAGAAGCTGGATACGATATTATAAATCCAGTTCAAACAGTTGCAAAAGACATGGAGCCAGAAAGATTGAAAAAAGAATTTGGCAAAGACATAACCTTTTGGGGTGGTGGATGTGATACAAGAAAAATTTTAAATCATGCAAAGCCAGAAGAAATAAAGGATCATGTAAGAAGAAACATAGAGATATTAGCACCTGGGGGAGGATTCATATTCAATCCTGTTCATAATATTATGCCAGATGTTCCACCAGAAAATGTAATCGCCATGTTTGAGGCTGTAAACGAGTATAGATAGAATTAAGTGATATTTAGGAGGAAATAGAAATGGATTTAAAAGAACTTTCGCTTATGGTTGAAAAAGGAAACTTTAAAAAGGTAAAAGAACTTGTGCTGCAAGGAATTGAAGAAAAATTAGATCCAGCAGCTATCCTTAATGAGGGCATGATTTCAGCTATGGCTGAAGTAGGGACAAAATTTAAGAATGGCGAAATATTTGTGCCGGAAATGCTTATTGCAGCAAGAGCGATGAGTGCAGGTCTTCAAGTTTTAGAGCCAATTTTAGCTGAAACAGGAATTAAGCCTATTGGAAAAGCAGTTATAGGAACAGTAAGAGCGGATTTGCATGACATAGGAAAAAACCTTGTAAAAATGATGTTAAAGGGTGCTGGTATTGAAGTATATGATTTAGGTATAGATGTGCCATCAGAAGAATTTCTTAAAAAGGCCAAGGAAATAAATGCAGATATAGTCGTTATATCAGCATTACTTACAACGACAATGCCACATATAAAGGAAGTAGTGAATTTATTCAATCAATCAGGTAATAGAGAAAATTACTACATTATGATTGGAGGAGCTCCTGTAACAAGCGAATTTGCAGAAGAAGTAGGAGCAGACTTATATACTCCGGATGCAGCTACAGCAGCGGAAAAAGCCAGGGAATATTTAATTTCAGATTTGAAAATCAAGTCTATATAGGTATCTGGAGGAAATAAAATTATTATATACACACCCACAGACGATATTTAACTTATATGGCTGGATACATTGGCATTCTTACGGCATTATAAATATCTTTGGTTTCAGCGAAGTATTTAATGTGCTTTTAAGAATGTCAATACATCCCTGCGTATAAGTTAAATATCTAGCTTGGGTATCTATTAAATGGGAGTGTGATCTAACTTGAATTTTGAAGTAGCAAAAAATGAAAATGTAAAAACGAAGAAAAGCTTTATTTCCAGCCTACTAAAAAGAAGTGATATAAGTGTAATAATTGCAACGTTATTTTTGATATTGGTATTTGCAATTACTACAGAAAGTTTCCTGTCATCATATAATATATTTAATGTATCTAGAACCGCTTCTTTATACCTGTTTGTAGCCCTTGGACAAGCTATAGTAATTATAATAGGCGGTATGAATATTGCTCTTGGAGCCATAGGAGGAATATGTGTTGTAGCCTTTGGTTATAGTGTGCAGGTACTTGGAATGCCCAGTTGGGCGGCAGTTATAGTTGCAATTTTAGTTGGAGGAATTTGTGGATTATTAAATGGATTCGTTGTAGTTAAACTTAAACTAAATTCCTTTGTTGTAACGCTTGCTAGTTCTTTTATTTTTACAGGTTTAGTTAATGGTATCTCTAAAGGTTATCCATATACGAAGATACCAACATCTTTTACCACCATTGGAAGAGAAGGTTTTTTAGGTATGCCTTATCTGTTCTGGCTTATGATAGTGACACTGATTATAGTATGGTATGTATTTAAGTACACAGTAATTGGAAGACAAATACTAGTTACTGGTGGTAATGAAGTTGCAGCACGTATGTCAGGGATAAAGACAAATAATATTATTTTATTATGTCATGTTTTATCAGGAGTATTTGCTGGATTAGCTGGAGTTTTATGGATTTCTAGATTAGGTTCAGCGCCACCTTCTACAGGAGGGGACTGGATGATATTCTCCTTTGCAGTAGCAATAATAGGTGGAACAGCACTTTCAGGTGGAGAGATTACTGCACTTGGCTTGTTTGCAGCTTCATTTATGATAGCACTTATCAATAACGGTTTAATTATGATGAATGTAAATGTTTACTTCGAGCAGACATTCCTTGGAATCATCATAATGCTTGCCATATTTTTTGAGAGCTTCAGGCTTAAGTTTAACTCATATAAAAAAATTTAAGGGAGGGTCATTAATGAATAAGAAAAATCTATCAAAAGTCATTGCTACTATTGCAACTACTGTATTTTTGGGAGCTACTCTTACAGGTTGCGGCAGTACAGCAAAAGAGAACTCTGAAGGGAGCAATAAAACTGACTTAAAAATAGCATGGTATGCGTCTGCACCTCATCCATATTTTGAAGATGTAAAAAAAGGTGTTGAAGGCTTTCAAAAGGAAACTGGAATTACAGTTACTGAGCAAATCGGTCCGGATTGGAAGCAGGAAAGTGAAAGTCAAAACATAGAAGCGCTTGCAGCTAAAGGAATTAAATATTTTGCAATATATCCAAGCGATCCTGCATCAGCTAATGGGTTAATAGATGAACTTGATTCAAAGGGAATAAATGTAATTAATTTTGGAGCCTCCACTACAGAGCCTACAAAGGCTAAATTTTATGTTGGCACCGATGTCAAGCAAGCAGCAATGGATGCTACTGAAAAATTAATTAGCCTAATGGGAGATAAAGGAAACATAATAAATGTTCTCGAAGTACTTGAAGATGCAAATACAAAACTCAGAAAAGAAGGAGTAGAAGAAGCTGTTAAAAAGCATCCAAATGTGAAAATTATTCAAGAAATTTCAGGTATGAAGAGTAATGAAGAGGCAGTCCAAAAGATTCAAGATTCAGTAGCTGCAAATATTGATAAGGTTGATGGAATCATTGCAACAGGAGATACAACCAGCGTAGGTATAGCTCAGGTAATGGCAGACATTAAAAAGAAGGGCAATACAAGAACTATACACACTATAGGAATAGATACAGACCCAATAGTAATAAAGGCAATCCAAGATGGGTATATGGATGCAACAGTTTCTCAAAATCCATATGGACATGGGTACTTGTCTTGTACGCTTCTTAAGTATCTTTCTGCAGGGTGGAAACCTAAGGCTGGGCAATATAGAGTAGATACAGGAACAGTTATTGTTACTAAAGCTAACGCCACTAACTATCAAGATGAGTTAACCAAGAAAACTGCGGAGATAAAAGCAAATTTAGAGACAAAATATTTAGAAAAAAAATAATAGACTATAGATGACCAAGCAGATATTTAATTTATACTACAAGAATTATTGGATATATTTTTAGAGAACAATTGACAGAGGACAGAGGACAATGAAGGAGAGTTTTCTTCCTTATGTCAGAAAACTAATTTGTTTTTTAGGCTCGTTTTGCTAATGCAAAACGTCGCTTACTCAGAGGATACTCGTGGAAAACAATAAAACAGTAGTTTTTTAAAATTAAAGATTTTTTGTAGAGAAACGGAGAAAAATCCTCCTTCACTGTCCTATGTCAATTGTCCTCTGTCCTCTAAATATTTGCAGCATCTATAATTATAAAATTTTTCATATATAAGGAGATTGAATATGTTAGAGCTAAAAGGTATTGTTAAAGAGTTTCCTGGCGTAAAGGCGCTAGATAATGTATCTTTAACCTTTAAGGAAGGCGAAATTCACGCTCTGCTAGGAGAAAATGGTGCAGGAAAAAGTACTCTTATTAAGATAATATGTGGAATATATAAAGCAGATAAAGGTAAGATGTTTTTAAATGGGAAAGAGCTTAATTTTCGGAACTATAGAGATGCTATAGATAATGAGATCAGTATTGTTCAGCAGGAAATTCAAGTTATACCAGAGAGCAGTATTGGTGAGAATATAATGCTTGATAAATTGAATTGGTATTCTAAATCCGGGAAAATTAATTGGAATGCAATCAATGCAGATTCTAAAAAATATTTAGAAATGGTTGGGTTAAATATAGATCCGAGGGACAAGATCAGACCACTTAGCGCCGCTCATAAGCAACTCATTCAAATAGCTAAGGCATTAGCATCAAATGCTAAAGTGCTGCTTTTAGATGAGCCTACTTCTTCCCTTACAAATCATGAGGCGTCAAAATTGTTTGAAATAGTTAACAAATTAAAAAATGAAGGCGTTGCACTTATTTTTGTATCTCACAAACTAGAAGAAGTACTTGAAATATGTGATAAAGTTTCAGTTTTAAGGGATGGCAAGTATATAGGTACAGAAGATTGTAAAAATCTTTCTAAACAACAAATTATTAAGATGATGATTGGAAGAGAAACAAAAGACATTTATATGGGTAAGCTTGATGTAGATAAGAGTAAAAAAGTGCTTGAAGTAAAGAATTTATATCAAGAAGGTACATTCGCAAATCTTAATTTTGAACTATATAAAGGTGAAATATTAGGGTTTTACGGACTGGTTGGCTCCGGAAGAACTGAATTAGCTAAAATACTTATTGGTGAAGATAAGAAATATTCTGGAGAAATATTTATAAATGGCGAGAAAGCTAAAATATCATCAATGGCAGATAGCTTGTATAAATACAAGTTGGGATATGTTTCGGAAAACAGAAAAGAAGAAGGTCTTATACTTAGTAGTACAGTGAAAACTAATATAGGTATTACTATATGGAGACTAATTGTAAATAAATTTTTAAAAATGGTCAACTTAACCAAAGAAAAAGATGAAGCACAGAAGATGGTAAATGCTTTAAAAATTAAAGTAACAGGTGTTCATGATGAAGTTGGCAAGCTAAGTGGAGGAAACCAACAAAAGGTTAGTTTAGCAAAATGGCTTTCAGCAGGTTGTGATATTTTGATAATTGATGAGCCTACTGTTGGAGTTGATATTGGTGCAAAAGAGGCAATACATCAAATAATATGGGATTTAGCAAAGATTGAAGGCAAATCAATAATATTAATCTCCTCCGATATGCCAGAGCTTTGCAAATTATCTAGAAGGACATTAGTATTTAAAAACTTTTGTGTATCTGGTACTTGTGAGGGGATAAATGATAGAGAATACAGCTATGATGAGTTAAGCACTATGATTGGAACTCATTTGGCTTGATTTATTTTTATAAGAATTGAGGTGATAGCATGAAAAGATACGGTTCGGTTATAAAACTGCATCCTAACATGGTTGAAAGATATAAAGAACTTCATAGTGCAGTCTGGCCAGAAATACTGGCCATGATAAAAGAATGTAATATACGTAATTATTCAATATACTATAAAGATTTATATCTTTTTAGCTACTATGAATATATTGGCATGGACTACGAGGAAGATATGAAAAAGATGGCTTCTGACCCTACTACAAAAGAATGGTGGAAACTTACAGACCCTTGCCAAAACCCTCTTGAAACAAGAACAGAAGACGAATGGTGGGCATCGATGGAAGAGGTTTTCCATATGGATTAACACTACATATAATTCCAGGAGGCGGACATCATGATAACCAATAAAATTGCAAACACCATTTCAAAGTTGGCTAATTTTGCCCATGAAATTTCAGAAGGTAATCTTGATGTTAAAAAGATTGAAGTTTATTCAAAAGATGAAACATCTGTCCTTGCCAATGCCTTTAATAAAATGGTGGGTAGCTTAAGAGCATTAATAGGAGAAATATCATCAAGCAGCAAAGAAGTGTCCCAATCTTCCGTTTTGCTTATGGTAAATTCAGAACAGAATGCAAAAGCAATTGAATTAATTGCCGCCGGCATAAATCAAGTTTCCGTAGGTGCAACGGATCAGACTCATTCTTGTGAAAAGACTGTTATCGTAGTAAGTGAGCTATATGAAAACAATAAAAATATTGATGGAGATGCCCAAAAGGTTCTAGAAACCGCTGAGTCTGCCATGAAAGCTGCATATGTTGGTAATGAAAATATGGAAATATTAGTTAATGAAATAAAGGTAATTGAAGATAAAATTATCGAGACTCAAAGTGTTTCTGAAAAATTGATTGCAGAGTCCACAAACATAGCAAGGATACTTGAGCACATTATCAATATTTCATCTCAAACTGATTTGTTAGCGCTAAATGCTGCAATAGAAGCTGCAAGGGCAGGAGAATATGGAATAGGCTTTACTGTTGTAGCTGACGAGATTAGGAAACTTGCTGAAGACTCAGCAAGAGCAGCTAAATCCATAACAGCGATTTCAAAAGAGATTCGGAACAATTCTCAAGCTTTATCAGATAGTATGACACTTGGTGTGAATGAAGTAAAAGAAGGCATATCCATAGTTGGAATTGCACGGAATTCATTTGATGAAATAATGAAGGCAAATTCAAAGGTTGATTTACAGATAAAAAATATAAGTAAAGAAATTAAAGACATGGTTGAAAATATAGCAACTGTGGAAGAAATGAGTAAAATCATATTAAGTTCTGCAACTCAATGTTTAGATGTAAGTAGGAATGTTGGATGTACAGTGGAAGAACAGCTTGCTAGCATAGAAGAAGTAAGCTCTTCAGCGGCATTACTTTCTGGCATGGCAGAGGATCTTAATAACTCAATCAGTTCTTTCAACATCTGATTTTACTTTAAAAAAACTAAGACATGATGACATTCTACAGAGAGTTAACCTTCTGTGGTTCTTCTCTATATAAATAAACACACCAGAAAGTAGACTTATGCGCAGGTATATGTTTCCAAAGCTGAAGGCATATATAAAAACTTTTTAATCAATGTTAGTGAAGTATTTTAGAAAATCTTAGGACTTCTGATATGTTTGAGGTACGAGTTTATCAGATGTTCTTAGATTTTCAAAATGCTAAGCTTTAGATTGATAAAAAGTTTTTATAGTGCTGAAGCTTGAAAACATATACCGGAGTATAAGTCTACTTTCGTCCGTGGTTATCTATAGTGCAAAAGTCCTATTTTTTATTGAATTTAATAAGCGGAACTTGGTAAAAAGATGCTATCATCATTGGTATTATGACAATTTTCATTGTAAGTTTTCTCTAGTTTTGAATATTTGCTAGGTGTAATTCCTTTGTATTTTTTAAATGACTTAATAAAATAGCTTAAGTCATTAAAACCACAATTATATGCAATGTCTGTTATGGAAAGATTTGTAGTTGCTAATTGATAGCTAGCGCATTCTATTCTATAGTAATTTAAGTAATCTATAGGAGTACGATGAGTCATTTCGTAAAAAAACTTACAAAAATATTTTCGAGACATGCCAACAACTTTAGATAAATCCTCTAAGGTTATTGTAGAAGAATAGGATTCTTCTATTACTTCTAAGGCCTTTTTTAATTGCATAATTTTTTTACTGTCTTTTAAAAAGTCTGTTGAATATAATTTATTGTTGTACATAAGGCCAAAGATTTGATATAAAAGTCCCAAAGTAGTCAACTCATAGCTATCTTTTTGGAGCTTTAATGCTTCAAATAAAGAAAAAATAATTCTATTAAGTTCTGAATCGGATTTAGGAAAGTAGTCATTAACAATTATGTTATGATCTATTATGTTTTGAATATATTTGGTTCCAGAAAAGTTTTCCTTTAATAATAAATTCATATTAAAGACAACACATTCATATATACAATCTTTAGGCACTGCAGAATGTAGAATACCATCTCTTATAAAAATAATATCTCCTTCTTTTGCTAAAATTTCTTTTTGATTTAAATAAACAGTAAGACTTCCTTTTAGAATTCGGATTATTTCATATTCTACGTGCCAATGGTACGACATCATGTACCTAGGATGCATTTTATCTACATAGTGAAATTCTACTGGAAAATTGAAAGTACCTCTTTGTTTTATTTCATTATAATCTGAATATCTCATATTATAAAACTCCTTAACAAAAATATGAATATTGTTATATTTTTTGCTATTATAACACAAGTATTGATTAAGTTACAAATCGTATAATTAAATTGTAATTAAAAAAGAGATTAGAAATGAAATACTTCAGATATTTACTTTTAAAGTAATTTAGAAAACAAAAAAATGAGGGAGGATATTAACATGTCAAAGAGCAGATTAATAGGAGATTATCCAGTAATAGGTATAAGACCAACTATTGATGGAAGAAGAGGAATGTTAGACGTAAGAGGTTCTATGGAAGAGCAAACCATGGCAATGGCGAAGGCAGCAGCTAATCTTTTTACATCAAATCTTAGATATTCAAATGGAGAACCTGTAAAGGTTGTCATAGCAGATACAACTATAGGAAGAGTTGCTGAGTCAGCAGCTTGTGCTGCAAAATTTAAAAAAGAAGGAGTAGATATTACTCTTACAGTTACTCCATGCTGGTGTTATGGAGCAGAAACAATGGATATGGACCAAATGACAATAAAAGGAGTCTGGGGATTCAATGGAACTGAAAGACCAGGAGCTGTATATTTAGCATCAGTACTTGCAACCCACGCACAAAAAGGATTACCTGCTTTTGGAATATATGGACATGATGTTCAAGATGCAAATGATACAGAAATTCCTGAAGATGTTAAAGAAAAACTATTAAGATTTGGTAGATCAGCAATTGCGGCAGCTACTATGAGAGGAAAATCTTATTTGCAGATTGGATCAATTTGTATGGGCATTGGTGGATCAATAATAAGTCCTGAATTCTTTGAAGAGTACCTTGGCATGAGAGTTGAGTCTGTAGATGAAGTAGAAATTATAAGAAGAATGACAGAAGGAATATATGATAAAAATGAATATGAAAAAGCCCTTGCATGGACAAAGAAATATTGCAAAGAAGGTTTTGATAAGAATCCAGTAGAAGCACAAAAGACTAGAGAAGAAAAAGATAATGATTGGGAATTTGTTGTTAAGATGATGTGCATCATAAAGGATTTAATGAATGGAAATGAAAATCTTCCTAAAGGATGTGAAGAAGAAAAAGTTGGGCATAATGCTATAGCAGCAGGTTTCCAGGGGCAAAGACAGTGGACAGATTTCTATCCAAATTGTGACTTTGCAGAAGCTTTACTAAATACATCCTTTGATTGGAATGGAGCTAGAGAACCTTATATATTGGCAACTGAAAATGATACATTAAATGGTACAACAATGTTATTCAATAAGTTGTTAACGAATAGAGCTCAGATATTTGCAGATGTTCGTACTTATTGGAGTGCAGATGCAGTTAAGAAAGCAACTGGATATGAAATTGAAGGAGCTGCTAAAGAGGCCGGGGGATTTATACATCTAATTAATTCAGGAGCAGCGTGTTTAGATGCTAATGGAGAAGCAAAGGATTCAAATGGAAATGCAATAATGAAGCATTTCTTTGAGGTAACAGAAGAGGATCAGAAAAAAATACTTGAAGCTACTACTTGGAATGCAGCAGACCAAGGGTATTTTAGAGGTGGTGGATTTTCATCAAGATTCTTAACTAAGGATGTTATGCCTTGCACTATGGCCAGACTTAATATTGTTAAAGGATTAGGACCAGTCCTTCAATTAGTAGAAGGATGGAGTGTAGAACTTCCAGAAGAAGTAAATGAAATTTTATGGAAGAGAACTGATTATACATGGCCTTGTACTTGGTTTGCACCAAGAATAACAAAAGATGGACCATGTAAATCAGCATATGATGTTATGAATAACTGGGGAGCTAATCATGGAGCAATAAGCTATGGACATATAGGTGCAGATTTAATAACATTAGCTTCTATTTTAAGAATTCCAGTATGTATGCACAATGTTCCAGAAGAAAAGATATTTAGACCAGCAGCTTGGAATGCATTTGGACAAGATAAAGAGGGACAAGATTATAGAGCTTGTGCAACTTATGGACCACTATATAAGTAGAAAATTTAGTAGGTGGAAATATGAAAAAAGAAAAACGAGTATTAGCCTTTGATTTTGGGGCATCCGGTGGAAGAGCAATGCTTGGAATATATGATGGAAGTAATATTAAGATAGAGGAAATTCATAGATTTTCAAATGACCCAGTTATTGTAAATGGAACTATGTACTGGGATATATTAAGGCTATTTTATGAAATAAAGCAGGGACTTATAAAAGCAAAGTTTCATGGAGGATTTGACAGCGTTGGTATCGATACTTGGGGAGTTGATTTTGGAATTATCGATGAATGCGGAGACTTAGTAGAAAACCCTATTCATTATAGAGATGGTAGAACAAAAGGAATGCTAGAAAAGAGTTTCGAGAAGATATCTAAAGATGAATTTTATTATATTACAGGAAATCAATTCATGGAAATTAACACAGCATTTCAATTGCTATCTTTAGTTGAAAAGAGATCGTATTTGTTAGAAAAAGCGGATAAAATTTTGTTAATGCCTGATTTGTTAAATTATATGCTGACAGGAATTAAAACAACGGAATATTCTATTGCATCTACTACTCAGCTGTTAGATGCAAAAAAAGGAATGTGGTCTGACAAAGCAATAGAAGCTTTAAATATACCCAAAAAATTATTTACAGAAATCATTCCTACGGGTACAAAAATTGGACAAATTTCAGATGAAGTATGCAGCGAGTTAGGAATTAAAAAATGTGATGTAATTGCAGTAGCTGGTCACGATACTCAAAGCGCTCTTGTATCTGTGCCTAATGAAGAAGAGAATTTTATATTTATTAGTTGTGGCACTTGGTCACTGTTTGGAACAGAATTAGAGAAACCATTGATTAATGAAAAATCCAGTAAATATAACATAACTAATGAGGGTGGATATGGAGGAAAAGCTTCTTTTTTAAAAAATATTATTGGTTTATGGTTAATTCAAGAAAGCCGAAGACAATGGATAAAAGAAGGCGAAGAGTTTGGATTTAGTGAGTTAGAGAAAATGGCAGATTCAGCTGAGTCTTTTAAATGTTTTGTTGATCCGGATGCATCTGAATTTGTACCAGCCGGTAATATTCCAGAGAGGATTCGTGAATATTGTAAAAGGACATCACAAAAAATTCCAGAGACAAAGGGTGAAATTGTTAGATGTATTAATGAAAGCCTTGCACTCAAATATAGATATGAGCTTGAAAAAATAGAAGAATGTACTGAAAGGAAATATGAAAATATTTATATGGTGGGCGGAGGCATTCAAAGTAAACTGCTTTGTCAGATGACGGCAGATGCATGTAATTGTAAGGTTACAGCAGGACCTGTGGAAGCAACAGTATTTGGAAATATAGTGCTGCAGTTAATAGCCCAAGGAGCTATTGATGCACTTGAAGAGGCTAAGAAAATTGTTGCAAAATCACCAGATATCAGGCGTTATAGCCCACAAAACACTTCTCTTTGGAATGAAGCATATGAAAGATTTAAGGAGGCAAAGACAGCCTATGCAATTAGAGCAACAAGTGAGAAAGCACTTTATGCTAATATTATGCTGCAAAAAGGTGTTGTAGTTGAAGATTAAGATATAAACATTGGAGGACATTTATTATGGAATATATGGAAATAAGAGAGCAAATATGTGATGTGTGCCACAAAATGTGGCAGCTAGGATGGGTGGCAGCAAATGATGGGAATGTATCGGTAAAGCTTGAAGATGGTACATTCTTAGCAACACCAACTGGGATTAGTAAAAGCTTTATTACTCCAGAAAAATTAGTTCACATCGATGAAAATGGTGAAATACTAGATGGACTAGAAGGATATAAACCATCCTCAGAAATTAAGATGCATTTGCGCTGCTACAAAGAAAGAGATGATGTAGGTGCAGTTGTACATGCTCACCCACCTACAGCTACAGGTTATGCAGTTGCACATGTAGATTTAGACCGTTATACCATGATTGAAACAGTTATAGCTATAGGTTCAATACCTGTAACACCTTATGGAACACCATCTACTTATGAGGTTCCCAATGCTATAGCACCATACCTTCAAGAGCATGATGTCGTGCTATTAGAAAATCATGGAGCGTTAACTGTAGGTTCAGACTTGATAACTGCGTATTATAGAATGGAAACTTTAGAATTGTACGCAAAGATTAGCTTGACAGCACATTTACTTGGTGGAGAAAAAGAAATTTGTAAAGAAAATATTGATAGATTAATTAGCATGAGAAAAGGATATGGAGTTACAGGAAAGCATCCTGGATTCAAGCGTTATAGAAAAGAAAAATAGAACATAAAAATAGCAACATAAAAATATAATCTTATTAGATAAGGAGTTGATTGTTATGGTAAACAGAATGGTATTAAATGAGACAAGTTATATTGGAGCAGGTGCAATTGAAAATATTGTTATAGAAGCTAAAACAAGAGGTTATAAAAAAGCATTAGTTGTAACTGATAAAGATTTGATTAAGTTTAATGTAGCAACTAAAGTAACAGGTCTTCTACAAGCAAATAACTTAGCTTTTGAAATATTTGACGATGTAAAAGCTAATCCTACAATAAGTGTAGTAAAAAATGGTATAGAAAAATTTAAACAAGCTGGGGCAGATTATCTAGTAGCAATAGGTGGAGGCTCATCAATCGATACTGCAAAGGCTATTGGAATAATTATTAATAACCCTGAGTTTTCAGATGTAAGAAGCCTGGAGGGCGCAGTTTTAACTAAAAATAAATGTGTTGATATAATAGCAATCCCAACAACAGCAGGAACTGCAGCAGAAGTTACAATTAACTATGTAATTACAGATGAAGAGAAGAAACGTAAATTTGTATGTGTAGATCCACATGATATTCCAGTAATAGCGGTTGTTGATTCAGAAATGATGTCATCAATGCCAAAGGGGTTAACAGCAGCCACTGGAATGGATGCTTTAACTCATGCTATTGAAGGATATATTACAAAAGGTGCCTGGGAATTAACAGATACATTACATTTAAAGGCTATTGAAATTATTTCCCGTTCTTTAAGAAGTGCAGTAGCAAATGAACCTAAAGGAAGAGAAGATATGGCACTTGGACAATATGTTGCTGGTATGGGCTTTAGTAATGTAGGACTTGGCATTGTTCACTCAATGGCACATCCACTTGGAGCTTTTTATGATACTCTACATGGAATTGCTAATGCAGTAATATTGCCATATGTTATGGAGTATAATGCAGAAGCTACTGGAGAAAAATATAGAGAAATTGCCAGAGCGATGGGAGTTCAGAGTGTGGATTCTATGTCTCAAGAGGAATATAGAAAAGCAGCTATTAATGCAGTTAAAAAGCTTTCAGAAGATGTTGAAATTCCTAAGACATTAGATAAAATTGGAGTTAAAGAAGAAGATTTACAAGCACTTGCAGAATCGGCATTGGCGGATGCTTGTACACCAGGTAACCCAAGAGATACAAATGTAGGAGAGATATTAGCAATTTATAAAAAAGCTTTCAAATAATAATATTTTAAAGTAAGATATTCATAATAAAAAAATAAATTATGTAGATTATTAAAAGGAAGTTATAGTAATTTTTTAATGATAACTTCCTTTAATTTTTATATGAAATCATAAATATAATCTATTAACTCATTATTTTTTCCACATCTCTTGTCAACTTCATTTTGGACGATACAAATATCATAGTAGTAGTCTTCTGTAAGAGGGATATAAGTAATTCCTTCTCTATTAAAGTGTGTACAGACATCTTTAGTTGCGAATGTAATACCCATATCTTTTTCAACTAGGTTAAATATCATCGGCAAGTTATAATAGTTGATATATGTGTGGATTTCCAGATCAATTCCTGCATTTTTCATAACCTCTTGTGTCATTATATAGGGATATTCATTTACATCACTGGTTATCAACTTATTTCCTGCTAGGTCTTTTACAGAAATCTTATTACATGATGCCAGTGGATTGGATTTGCTCATCAGAACACAAAGCTCTTCTCTGAATAATACATCATATGACAATTTTGAATGACGTTTGGAAATTGGTGTATATTTTATAATAGCAAGATCCAGATTATTAGAAAGTAGCATCATCTCTAGATTTTCTACGCTGTCCACTTTGATTATATAGCTATCTTTACTATTGCTTGATATGAAACTCATAACGGCATCATTGATAGGTGTTGTAAATGAAAGTTTGTACAAACCAATGTAGTGGGATAAAGTTTTTTCTGAATAATTTTTCAGTTTGGACATAAAAAGATTGTATTCACTTAGAAGTGGTGTCGAATCTCTTACAAATTTCACTCCGGTTTGTGTGAGTTCTACACCTCTTTTACTCCTTATAAATAAGGTCGTTTTTAATCTTTCCTCAATGGATTTAATGCTTTGAGACAAACTTGGTTGAGTAATATGCAGATATTCAGCTGCTTTCGTAAGATTCTTAAAATCTGCAACAGTTTTAACGTATAAAATTTCTCTTATTTCCATGATTATCTCCTTTTTATCATAAGTAGCACTTATTAATGTAATTATATATAACTATTTTAATTTTTACAAGTATGTTGTTATAATGAGGTTAAAGGATGTAAAAAACATATTTACTTGTAGTTATTCATTGTTAAAGGCTATTATAAGGAGGGTACTATGGTTAATATCAATTACAAAGTAGTTACAACCGATAATATTGATTTTTTAGAGGGATTATGTAATCAGTTGATGAAATTTCAAGCAGATAATTCAAAGACTCGTGCAGATATTATGGCAAGCATGAACTATGATAACAGATTGAAGCTGGAATATGCTAATACTTCAAGAAAACATATGGTAGTTGCATATGATGGGGAAAGGCCTGTAGGTTTTGCTTTTGCAACCATTGGAAGTGTAACCGAAGAAAATTTAAATGGAAAACCCGATTGGGCATCAGAATTGAAGGGCATAGGATTTTATCCGGAAAATTATGAAGTACCGAAAACAATTGGAACTTTCAAATTACTTTATGTTGACGAGGAGTATAGAGATTTGAGTATAGGTAGACAATTGTCAAATATGATCATGGAATGGTTTAACAGCCATGAAGATGTAGATGATCTATGGGTATATGTCGCAAATGGTAACGAGATTGTAGGAAAATTATACGAAAAGTATGGTTTTAGGCTAAGTCATAGTGTTTTTAATGGGTTTATTTATGCTTACTATCAAAAAATAAAATAAAATCTTATCAATAGAGCTCTTTTTGACAAGATATTAAGAAATATATAAAGAAAAAAAATCCTAAATGATAAAAAAAGGTTTCCAGTTATATATAGGAGGAAACCTTTTTTTATTATTTATTTTTGGAACAGTCTAAAATTGATCTTAAAAAGTTTTCGTAAAAACTATCAAAATTTTCTTTAAAGTCAAAATTACCATTGCTGACACACCATTGATAGATTATTCCATATATATTAGTAAAAATGAATTTTGAAACTTTTTTAACATCCAAATCTGCGGGAAATATACCTTCAATGATTCCGTGTTTTAATATATTTGTTATGACATTTACTTGAAAAGTATTATTTGAAGCAAAATTCGCATGTTGATTTTCAAGCTCTATTTTCAAGACAATTTTTGTTTCCATAAGCCTATCTTTTGAAAAATAGTTATTATACCAATCGAACATGGCTCTTAATTGCTTATCAGCAGGCAAAGACAAATGGTTGTTATAATGGTTCAGATAATCACCTTCAGCAAGTTTGTATCTATAGATTATTATATCTGACTTGCTTTTGAAATAGTGATAGAATGCTCCTCTGGAAAGATTAAGTGCACTGCAGATATGCTCCACAGTGACGTTGTCGTAACCTTCGGATTCAATTAACTTAAATGCTACCTCCAAAATATTTAATTTAGTTTTTATGGCCTGTTCAGCTCGTTTAGTTATTGTTCCAGTCATATTAGTATACCTTTTGCTTTTTTTATTTAATATTATATCACAATGATAACATTTTACAAAAAATTTCGAACTACTTGATTAACATACATGTGTATGTTAATATAATATAAAATAAATTACATACACGTGTATGTGAAATTTTAAACATTGACTAATTCGAAACAACTTTGTGTAAACGATTATAAAACTTGAAAAAAGAATAAAGAAGGATGGTGAAAAATTAATGAGTGACATGCAAAAGATTTATGACGAAAAAGTAAAAAGAATTGTAACAACATCTAACCACCAGGAGCCAGATAGGGTACCTGTGCTGTCTATGTTTGGAACATGGGCAATTTCTTATGCTGGTGGTACTGTACAGGAAATGGCGGACAACCCTGAGAAGGAAATAGAATATTTCTGCAAACCACATGAAGACATATATTCAGATGCTACCTACACAGCTGGATTAGCATTTGATGCTAAAACTGCAGATATTCTTGGAACAAAAAGTCATTTTATTTCTGATGATGGAACCACTGTACAGCACCATGAAACCTGTTTAATGGAGACAGAAGAATATCCTGAGCTTATAAGTGATCCTATGGGATATACCTTTAACAAGTTGATGCCTAGAAAATGTGCAAACTTGAACAAATCCAGTTCAGAAAATTATGAAACTTTAAAAAATCTTGTTGAGCATTGGAAAGTAAAGGGTGCTGCACAGGCAAAGCTTGTAAGTACATTAAAAGAAAAGCTTGGTGTGCCAGTAATCACAGGTAACTTTGTATATCCTCCAATGGATGCTATCTTTGATTATTACAGAGGCTTTAAAGGAACATCACTTGATATGAGACGAAATCAAAAGGAACTTCAGGAAGGAGTTGAAGCTTTGTTTGATTTTTGCAGCGGTCTTATGGGAATTACTCCAGAAACAAAAAGTGTACCTGAATTTCCATTCTATGCAACAATGATGCATATGCCAACCTTTATGAATCCAAAACAATTTGAGAAATTCTTCTGGCCGACTTATGAGAAAATGTGGAGGAAGGTGTATGAGTGTGGTGGAAAGCTAATCATATTTTTGGAAGGCAACTGGGAAAATAAGTACGAATTTTTAAACAGTTTTCCTAAAAATTTTGCACTCGGAATTCTTGAAGGCGATGATGTATTTAAAGCTAAAAAGTTGATTGGTGACAATATGACAATTGTAGGAGGCATGCCTATGGATCTTCTAAGAGTTGGCACCAAAGAAAAGTGTATCGATTATGCAAAAAAAGTCGTAGATGAATGTGCACCTGGAGGTGGATATATATTTGCATCAACTAGGGAGATGCTTTCTAAGGGAGATGTAAACGTTGAAAACTTGAAGGCTGTCAATCAGTTTGTACATGAATACGGAATATATAAATAGGAGGATGAAAAATGGAAAAGGATAAAACTATTTTGGAACTTCTTGATAAACTGGAAAAGGAAGAGCTAGATTTTCTTCCTGATGAAAATGCAAAAAAAGCTTTTATGGCCTTAATAAAATTTATGATTGTGGCAATTTAATATTGAGTAGATACAAAGTCTAAATCTTTAGAACAGCAGTAGGGTAAATGAAAGAACATAAATATTCATTAATAATAAGGCATTTAAAGTATGGAGAGGAAGGTTGTTAAAATGTTAGATACTGAAAAAATTGTACAAGCAATGGGGGACTTAGAAGAAGATGATCTAAAGGAAATGCTAAAGGAACTTATGGCAGATGGAGGAAATGAGGCAATGGCTGCAATGGAAGCTATGCAAAAGGGCATGGACATTGTTGGTGAGCGCTTTGAGAGTGGGGAATATTTTGTTGGTGATTTAATTTTTGCTGGAGAAGTTATGACTGATGCTATGGAGATAATTAAGCCTGCACTGGCTAAAAACAGCGATTCTTCTTTAGGAAAGTTAATTATATGCACCGTTAAGGATGATCTTCATGACATTGGCAAGAATATTGTAAAGAGCATTCTAGAAGCAGGAGGATTAGAGGTTGTTGACCTTGGTATCGATACTCCTTATGATAAAATCATTGCTACTGCAAAAGAACAGAATATTAATATTATAGTACTTTCGGGTGTCTTGACCTTGGCGCTAGATTCTATGAAGGCAACTGTTGAAGCATTTAAGAACGCAGGTATCCGTAATAATGTTAAGATTCTTGTTGGTGGTAATCCTGTAAGTGAAGTAAATTGTGCGGACATTGGTGCTGATGAATGGGCTCATTCTCCACAGAAAACTTTAAATGTTTGTAAAGGATGGGCTCAAGCATGATCATCATAGGAGAAAAAATTAATGGTGCTATTCCAGTAGTTGCAGAAGCAATTAAGAATCGTGATGCAGAATTTATAAAAGCACGTGCTCTTGACCAGATACAAGCAGGTGCTGACTATCTAGATGTATGTGCAGGTACAGCACCAGAAGAAGAATATGATGCTTTGTGCTGGCTAATTGATACCGTGCAGGAAGTAGCTGCAAAACCTATCTGTATCGATAGTCCAAACCCTCATATGTTAGTAAAGGTATTTCCAAAGTTGAAGGAGCCAGGATTGATTAATTCTATTTCTCTTGAAGGGGATAAGTGTGATGTGTTACTGCCACTTCTTAAGGAAAATCCTGAGTGGGGAGTCGTTGCTCTATGTTGTGACCAGAGTGGTATTGCAAATGAAGCAGATAAAAAAGTGAAGATTGCCTTTGAATTAATTGAAAAAGCTGCAGAATATGGGATTGAGCCTGGTAGAATCCATATAGATCCTCTTGTATTAGCTTTATCTGCAGTTAACGATTCGGCAGTGAATTTTTTTGAGGCCATTAGACAGATTAAGAGTAAATATCCTACAGTTAAGGTGACTGCTGCACTATCTAATATTTCCTATGGGTTACCAGTACGTAAATTGGTAAATATGAATTTTCTCACCTTAGCTATAGAAGCAGGTTTAGATTCTATTATTGCAGATCCACTTAATAGGGATGTTATCGGTGCAATTTTTGCAACTGAAGCACTTTTAGGACGAGACCATTGTTGTCGTAAATATAGCAATGCTTATCGAAAAGGCAAAATTGGTCCTGTAAAAGTATAATATTAAGCTTTAAAGTATATATTTAAAACTATTGGTAGTGTTTAGAAAATATAAATATGTTTCTAGAGGACAATTGACAGAGTACAGAGGACAGTGAAGGTAACTTTTCTTCTTTCATTGTCTTCTGTCAATTGTCTTTTGTCCTCTAAAAACATTTAACTTGTGTTAATTGTTGCTAATAAATATTGGATTTAGGGAGTGAAAGTATGGAAAAGGTAATCTTGGCTTGCCGTACTATTGAGCCAGAAGTTAAGCTAGCAATGGAAAAAACTTGTGTACAGTATCCAGTGTATTGGGTAGAGTCTGGACTTCATAATGTTCCACAAAAGTTACATGATGCTCTGGAAGAGAATTTAAAGGCATTACCTGAAAATACAACTGTCCTCATGGCATTTGGATTTTGTGGAAATACCGTTTTAGGGTTACACACTGGCAGTCATTGTGTAATAATTCCTAAAGCTGACGACTGCATTACCTTGATACTTGGTTCTGCAGAACGGAGAAAAAATATGGAAGGAGAAAAAGGCACTTATTTCCTAACCCCTAGCTGGTTAAAAGATGAGGCTAACATTTGGAATGAATACAAGCATGCTTTGAATAAATATGGAGAAAAACGTGCTAAACGTATTATGCAGGTTATGTTTAAAAACTATGAAAGGATTATGGCCATTGAAACTGGTACTTATGACGCTGCAGCTTTCTTTGAAATTTGTAAAAAGGTTTCTGCAGATTTGGAACTTAAGCCAGAAGCTTGCAGCGGAACAACAGCATGGTTAGAAAAATTATTGACTGGCCCATATGACGAAAATTTCCTGATAAGTGAGCCAAATAGTGTGATTAGAATTTTGTAAAATAGCCATAATAATTATTTTTGTAGTATTGACAAAAGTAATTATTATTCGTAGAATTATAGATAAATAGACTCTGTAATATCTATTGAAGGAGAGGATAATTTGAAATATTCGAAAGCAACAAATTATGCACTACACACCGTTTCCTACATGATTGCACATGATAAGACTGATAACTTGGGTTTACAAAGACTAGCAAGCCATTTCAAAATATCTGCCACCTATCTTTCAAAGATTTTAACGCAGTTGGTAAAGGCAGGCTTAATTCAGTCAACTCCTGGTGTAAAGGGTGGTTATATTTTACGTAAAAAGAAAGAGGACATCTCATTTATGGATGTGATCAGGGCAACTGAAGGCGCTGGAGCACTATTTAACTGTGAACTCCATGAAGGAGAAGATGAGTGTAGTATTTTCAAAGTAATGAAAGAAGCAGAAATTGTGATGGAAACATATCTGCAGAATAAAAAGCTTTATGAATTAGTCCAAAATACAAAAATCAATGAAATGGGTTAGTCACACTGAAAAAATTTTGCAATACAACTTTTTAGTTCGACAGTCCAATCAAATCTTATTATATAGTTTTTTGTATTTTAATTACAGATATTAAATATCTGTAATATATGTATTAAATAGAAAAGGAGAGATATATTATGACAGAATTTTGGGAATCAAGTTTTGTAGAAAAACAAATGATGTGGGGACTTGAACCTGCAGACTCCGCAATCTTGGCAAAAGATTTTTTCCTTGAGAAGGAAGTTAAGGAATTATTAATTCCGGGTATTGGGTACGGCAGAAATGCAAAGGTGTTTCTAGATAATGGAATCAATGTAACAGGTATTGAGATATCAAAAACAGCCATTGATTTGGCAAGACAAAACGGGCTTAAGATTCCTATATATCATGGTTCAGTAACTGATATGCCTTTTGATAATAAACTTTATGATGGCATATTTTGCTTTGCACTTATTCATTTGTTGGATGATAAAGAAAGGAAAAAATTAATTAAAGATTGCTATAATCAGCTAAAACCTAAAGGATATATGATTTTTACAGCTATTTCGAAGAAGACCCCAATGTTTGGAAAAGGAAAAGAATTGAGCAAAGATAGATTTCAGACAAAAGAAGGAGCAAAATTGTTTTTTTATGATACTGATTCATTAAAACAAGAATTTGGGAATTATGGTTTAGAAGAATTTTCGGAAATTGATGAGCCTAGTAAAGATAAGAAAAATAAACCCCTGTTGAAATTTACAATTATAAAATGTAAAAAAGAATAATTACTAAATGTACAAAAAATTAAGACATTTCAAAAAAATATCATAATATATTAAACAGTTTGTCAATTATTGTAAATGAGAAATGGAAATTTATGAAATATCATGGTAAGATAATATATATATAACACAAATGAAAATGATTACGGTTTGGGGGGTATTATCATGGAACTTTATAATTCCTTAGACGATATTGATGAACAGGTATCTATAGTGGTAACCAATGATATTGTTACAGAAGTCAGTCAGTCATTTGCCGATATGACTGAATATTCTATTAATGAGCTTTTAAACAAAACTATTACAAAAATATTTAGAACGTTAAGAGTCGGTCCTGACTTCAATACTGAAAATATTAATAAACAGGTGGACTATTTTATATTTACAAAATCCCTTGAAGTCAGATTTGTTTATATTAAGGTAGTAGAAGATATGGGCAGACAAATGTATTTTTTTGAGGAAAAGCCTAATTCAAGGCTTGAAAGTAAACTATTTGCTATTAATAAGCTTCTGTCAGATGGTCACGTGGGTATAGGTATCTATACTTCTCCTGACTTGACTCTTATTAAAGCAAATCAGTGTTATTTAGATGTATTTGATGAACCATATAATAGAAAAGAGGTTGCTATAGGTAATACTTTATATAAACTAGTTAACTGGAATGATAACAACACTTGGGGACGAGATATATGGGAGAATATAATAAAGAGCGGTGAAATCTTTTATGGTAAGGAGATAAAAGGGTTAACTGGAAAGTGGAAAAATATATATAATGACAATACTATTATACCTATTATTGAAAATGGTGAAGTAAAATTAGTAATATCAATATTCGAAAATGTAACCGAGAAAGTTTTATCAAGAAAAAAAGTGGAAGAACAGAAAAAGATAATAGAACGGCAGAAAAAACTACTTGAATTAGAAATATCGGATACCAAACTTTTGCAAAGTGTAAGCATGGAGCTTTTTCGCGAAGATAATATTAAGATATTGTATGAGAAAATCATTGATGCAGCAATGCAAATTATGCATTCACAATATGCGACTATACAGATCGTATATCCTGGACATGGTAATAGCAGTGATAAACTTCAAATGTTAGCCTATCGTGGATTTGAACTAGAGGCTGTAAAACTGTGGGAATGGTTGGATGTTAAATCTGCACGCACTACTGGCTGTGAGACTTTGAGAGCAGGTTATCGTATCATCGTACCTAATGTGAAGGAGTGCGAATTCATGCAGAATACAGAAGACCTTGATGTATATCTGAAAATAGGAATTAATTCCATACAGTCCACACCCTTGTGCTCACGAAATGGCAGAATTATAGGGGTGTTATCTAACCATTGGAAAGAAGCTCATAAGCCTTCAGGACGTGAATTAAGGCTTTTAGATGTGCTAGCAAGGCAGGCAGCTGACCTAATCGAGCAAAGGCAGGCTGAAGAAAAGTTACGTGAGAGTGAAGAGAAGTACCGTGCACTATTTGAACATATGAACAAAGGCTTCTTTCTTGCTGAAATTATTTGTGATGAATCAGGAAAACCAATAGATTATCTTCATTTAGCAGCTAATGCTGCCCTTGATACAGCTATTGGCCTAAAGCGTGAATTAATCGTTGGCAGGACAAGACGAGAGGTTCTGTTAACTCAAAGTCCATGGATTGATATATTTGGTAAAGTAGCCATGACAGGCGAGGCAACTACCTTTGAAGGATACTCCGAAGGCCTAAAACGCCACTTATTAATTAAAGCTTTTTCACCTAAGCTGAAGCAGTTCGCCTGCCTTATTGAGGATATTACTAAACGTAAGAAAATGGAGGAAGAATTAACTAAACAAAATCAGATTATAAATGAACAAAAAGAACAGCTTCAGGCTATAATTGAAAATATGTCTGATGGATTATCCATTTTTGATAGTAATGATAAGTATATATTGTTTAATAAGGCTGCACGGCAAATGTTCTTTCCTTCTTATAGTTATATGGAAAAACCCTGTGATGGTTTTTATCAATCTGAAAATTTTGATGCAGAAGGCAATATAATACCACTTGAACATATTCCTGCTAACAGAATTAAGCGTGGGGAAAAATTCACAGGTATGTATATGAATGTAAAGCTACCTGATAAAATATTGCATATTAGTGTAAGTGGAACTCCAATTTATGATGCTAATAACAAATTGGCAATGGGAATATTATGCTCACGGGATATTTCTAAAATTATAGAATATGAAGAAAAGTTAAAACGGCAAAATGAACAGTTGCAAGTTATACTAGACAACATGCAGGAAGCTCTGTTTGTATTTGATAAGGATAGTAAATACATAATTATAAACAAAAAAGCTAAAGAATGTTTTTCAACTTCATTTGATAAAATAGGTGATAGCTATAAGATTGCTGAATTTTTTGATTTAGAAGGAAAGGAAATTCCTTTGGAAGATCATCCTAATTACCGTGTAAAGAATGGGGAAGTTGTAAAAGATAAGATTGTAGTCCTTAAATTAGATGGACAGAAGTTTTACGCCATTATAAGTGGAATACCAATCTTTGATGAAAAAGGAAACTTCCTTTATGGGGTTATCAGTGGTCGTAATATAACAGAATTTATGAAAAGTCAGCAAACTTTAAGGGAAACACAGGATAAATTACTTAAAGCAGAACGTGAAAAGAATGAGGCTCTTGAAAAAGCAATGGAAATGAAGGATGAGTTTTTATCTCTTATATCTCATGAGTTCAGGACGCCTCTTAATGTAATAAATACAGCCATCCAGACTTTAAATTTTGTATATGCAGAACAGATGACAGATAAAGTTAAAGAGTACATGCATACTATAAAACAGAATACTAACAGGCAATTAAGACTTGTAAACAATCTTCTTGATATAATTCGTGCCAATTCAGGACGCATAAAGATAAATAAGAAAAATATTGATATAGTTTTTTTAACTAAAGCAATCACTGAATCTGTATATCAGTATGCTTCTCATAAAGGAGTAAGTGTAACTTTTTTATCTACACTTACAAAGAAAATAATAGGAATTGATGATGAGAAATACGAGAGGATAATTCTAAATCTCTTATCAAATGCTATTAAGTTTACCTCAGAAGGCAAATCTATTGTTGTAAAACTGCGTTCTTTGAAAGGTAATATATGTGTTGAGGTAAAGGATACTGGAATAGGGATACCACCTGGTAAGTTAGAGGTTGTCTTTGAGAGGTTTGGACAGGTTGATAGTTCATTATCAAGGCAGGCAGAGGGTACGGGTATAGGTTTATCACTTGTCAAGAGATTTGTTGAAGCATTAGGTGGAAGCATATCTGTTAAGAGTAAAGTAGGTAAAGGTACAGCATTTACTATTCTACTTCCTAATGAGACTATAGTAGAGGAGCAAAATGAAAAGCCAATGATAGATTTGATGAGTGACAATCGCCTCGTACAAACTACACACATAGAGTTTTCTGATATTTATCTATAATAAAATATAAAATTGATTGTTATACATTTTTATGCCTACCTTTTTCGTTTTGAAGTAGATATATAAAGTGTTAGTTTATATAAAAAATAAGGTCTAGGATTAGTTCTAGACCTTATAAAAACTAGTTTAAGAAGAGATAATTTAGAAAATTCCACAACCTATACAATCTGATTTGTTGATTTTTCTTGGCATTATTTTCTCCTTACATTTAAAAGATTATAATGTTTGTTTGCAAGAGGTAACTGTAACTTCTAATGTTCTTGTAAGGAATGGACACTTTTCTTTCATCATATTAAAGTTATCTCCATCTCTTAGGAATTTAGCAGTTCCTTCAAGCAAAAATCCAGTTCCGGGATATTTGAAGCCCATTACTTCCTTACTACCAAGAGTCAATTTAACTTTAGGGTTAGCATTAGTATTTTTTTCTGTTTTAATCATAGCAGCTGCAGGAATTAAGATTTTATTTTCTTCTGTAATAATTAAATAACTGTTCCAGGTATTAACCACATGAGCTTCATTATTTGCACAAGTTACAATAGAAACTACTCCTTCATGATTTAATACCTCAAAAAATTTTTCCGTAAACATTTTTCATGCCCTCTTTCGCTTAAATTATGGATAAAAAGTATCATGGATATAATTTATCGACGACAATTATTGTCTTTAATAAGAATATAATTTCTTCCCCATTTTGTCAATAGAAATATTTTGTAAAAGAGTATATCTATAGTTGTATGATTATCTTGAATGAGAATAAATAATAGTATATTATTAATAAAAGATTATATACATCAAAGGAGTATGAAAAAATGAAATTTTCAGTAGGAGTAGAATATGCATTACATTGCTTATTATATATGGTGAATTCAGAAGAAGGCAAATCTGTGGGAATAAGGGATTTAGCGACATTTCAGGGTATACCGGAAACTTATTTATCAAAAGTATATGCAAAATTAAGTAAGTCAGGAGTTATAAAATCTATATCAGGCGTAAAAGGTGGTTATGCATTAGCTCGTAGTGCAGAAGAAATAACGTTTTGGGATGTTGTTGAAGCAGTAGAAGGAAGTGAACCATTTTTTCAATGTGCAGAAATTAGGCAAAATAATATATTATTAGATAAAGATAATTTACCAGATACACATACTAAATGTCCTTGTTTAATAAAAGTTGTAATGTTAGAAGCAGAAGATGAAATGAGAAAATATTTAAATAATAAGACATTAGCATGGTTATATAATGAGGTATATAATAAAAAGCTTCCAAAAGAGGTGGAAAAAGCAACAATTGAATGGTTTAGTAATAAAAGAAAGTAGAATTGTAAAAAAAGAAGGAGGCTATATTGTACAAAAGATAATTCCACATTTATGGTTTGATTAAGAAGCTGCTCAGGCAGCCAAATGGTACATCAGTTTGTTCGAGAATTCGAGAATTATTAACGTCGTTACGATTCCAGATACCCCATCGGGCGATGAAGAACTCATTGACTTTCAACTTGCTAATCTTGGATTTTCAGCAATCAGTGCAGGGCCGTATTTTACATTTAATCCATCGATTTCTTTAATAGAAGTTTTAGGTCTAGAATAAATTAATGAGATTTTGATAAATTTGAATTGGTTAATGATATAGAGTTATGTTTCATAGCTAAGAAGAAGTATATTTAATAATATTTTCTTAACTGTGTATATTATTTAAAGACAAAAAATGTTGACAGAAAAAATACTATGCTATATACTTTAAGGGTAATTTTTTTATTGAAAAGGAGATTCAAAGGGATGATTCTGGTTGTTCTTAACTAAACTATTAAAATTAAATAGTTTAAGATGCTTTAAAGTTCTATTGTTGAATTTTAACTAAGGTGCATTTTAAGAGCAATATCGTCTATTAACCTCTTTTATAATAATAAAATAACTTTAAATACACATATAGTACTATATATGCTTATTTTTATTAAGCTAAAGTATCAGTAACATATGTTTTGTATTAGATTTAATTTAAATATAATAAAAGACTTTTATATAAATGAAATCCCCGTAGACGATATTGTTTGCCTATGGGGATTTTTAATTTTGTACTAAGAAAGGTAGGAAATTTTATGGCTTTAACAAAAGTTACAGAAAGGATTTATTATCTTATAAACAACAAAGAAACGGATAGACCAGTGCTTGGATACATTAAAGGAGATAAGTATTCTTTGATGGTAGATGCAGGAAATTCAAAAAATCATGTTGAAAAATTCAATGATTCTATAGAAAAATTAAATTTAAAATTACCAGACTATGTTGCAATTACTCATTGGCATTGGGATCATAGTTATGGGATGCATGCAGTTACAGGAAAAACAATAGCATGTGAAATAACTAATGAACAATTAAAGGTTATGTCTGAATGGCAATGGACAGATGAAGCAATGAAAAAGCGTCTTTTAACCGGGGAAGATATTGAATTTGCGGATACTAATATTCGTAAAGAATATAAAGCATTTCAAGATATAAAAGTTATAACTGCGGATATAGTATTTAAAAACAATTTAAAAATAGACTTAGGGGGAGTAACAGTTATTTTAAAGAATGTTATTTCGCCTCATTCTGAGGATTCAGTAATAGTTTATGTACCTGAAGAAAAAGTAGTATTTATAGGAGATGCTTATGGAATGGACTATTATAATAATTGCAAATATGATCCAGTTAAATTAGAGAGTTTTATATATATGCTAAATAATTTAGAGTTTAATCTTTGTTTTTCAGGACACTCATCACCTATAAATAAAACTGAGATTATTGAGTATTTAAAATTACAACATAATAAAATTTGTATAGACAATGATTAATTATTATCACAATTTAGTTTTTAAGAAAAGAGAATAATCTTCTTAAATTTATAAAAAAATAGTGAAATTTTAAGAATAAAGGATATAAAATTTATGAATAAATTTGGGCAAGATCTAAAATCTATTTATCCAGATGAAACCTTTTGGAAATATGACTAAGTTAGTTCATATTTTTCTTATAAAACGTATTAAAAGGGGCTGTCGCACTTAGGTAAGTATGGCAGAAAGTAGACTTATTCTGCGAGATATGTTACCAGACTTCG
>NZ_JAEEGC010000062.1 GCF_019207025.1 Clostridium thailandense
AACATTATCAACAATTTCTAAATTTAATTTATAGGCACTATATGTATTTCTAATATTTTAGAAACAAAAAATCATATTTCTAAAATATTAGAAATGTTATTTAAATATGATGTGTCGCACTCAGAGATCCCAGGGGTAAAAAACTCAAGTAAGAAATTTTTTACCCCTGGGATCTCTTGTTCCTAATCTATCTTAAATTTTTCAACCATATATTTTAGTTTTTCTGAACTTTCTTTTGTGCTAATCATCATTTTATTTACCACTTCAGACTTTTGTAGAACTCAGGAGGATTTTTCTACTGCTAGAATTACTTCATTTACTACTTTTTGGATCTCATTAATAGCAGTAGTGGAATCTTCTGCTAAGCTATTAATTTCACTGGCAACTACAGCAAAACCTTTTCCAGCTTCACCAGCTCTTGCTGCTTCTATAGATGCATTTAATCCTTCCGTCGCTGCAGCTGACATTTCCTGAATAATAGCCGATACTTCCCCTATATGTTCATTTAATTCATTAATACTGTAAGTTGAGTCTTCTATATATCTGCCTATGTCAGAAGTTTCATACACTATTCCCCTCACTAAATCCTTTATAGAATTTTGCATTAAATTAGTGGTTTTGCTATAATTCCTGATATTAAAAATACAATTATATATAAAACTATTAAAGCAATAATCATAACTATTATTATTAACTCCAGTAGACTCTTTACTTGACTATACAACTCCTTTTCTGATGTAACCATGCCTAGAGACCATTTTGGTGTATTTTGAATATTATTAAATATAAGCATTTCTTCACTACCATTCGGTTTAATAATTTTCTCTATACCACTCTCTCCTGCTTAACAATGAGCATCAACTAGATTTTCAACATACTAATAAATTAAAACAAATTTTATACCAAATATAACCTTTTGATTATTGAACTTTGAATACTATGCTTGTGCATGGCTCTAGTTTGATAAGTTATATTAACTGAGTTTGGAGATGAGATTAAATGAATATGTTGAAAATTTTAATGTGGCCGTTGCACTTAGTGCAGCGGCCACATTTTATATTTATAAGTTTCTATTGTATAACTATATATTATTCTATTTTAATTTGTTATAAAGTGTAGCTAATGAAATTCCCAAAGCTTCTGCGGCTCTCTTTTTACCTTGAACAGTATCTCCATAAGTAGCAATAGCCCTCTTAATCTCTGAAACTTCTGCGTCTTTTATAACTTCTTCGAGAGGTTTTAATTTAATTATATTCTTTTTAATACCTTCTGATTGAATTACCTTTGGAAGGTGTTCTAGTTTAATAACATAATCCTCTGTCATATTAGATGCAAATTCCATAGAATTTTTAAGTTCTCTAATATTCCCTGGCCAATCATAATTATATAAAATATTAACTGCATCTTCTGAAATTTCAATACTTCTCTTAATTTTATTTGCCATTTCATTTATAAACTTTTCTATTAGTGGTTTTATATCCTGCCTTCTATTTCTAAGTGAAGGGATATTTATTGGAAATATTGCGATTCTATAATACAAATCTTTCCTAAATTTATTTTCTTCTATCATTTTTTCTAAACTCTTGTTTGTGGCTGCTATTATTCTAACATCTATGCTTACTTCTTTAAGTCCACCTATTCGTCTAATGGTATTTTCTTGGAGAACTCTTAATAGTTTTGCCTGCAGCCCATAGTCCATTTCTGATAACTCATCTAAAAATAATGTTCCTCCGCTGGCTAGTTCAAAAAGTCCTATCTTTCCACCTTTTTTTGCCCCAGTAAAAGCACCTTCTTCATAACCAAATAACTCACTTTCCAATAAGTTACCATCAAAAGTTGCACAATTTACTGGAATAAAAGGTCCGTTTTGTCTTTCACTGTAGGCATGTATAGAATTAGCATAAAGCTCTTTACCTGTTCCGCTTTCACCAGTGATAAGTATATTAGATTCACTTTTTGCTGCCTTTTGACACAGCTTTTTTACTTCTTCTGAATTTATATCTAAGGAAATTATATCATCAAAGCTATACTTTGCTTTTTTCATACTATTAACTTGTTTTTCCAAATTTCTAATTATTGTATTTGACTTATTTAATTCTTCTGTTAGCTTATATATTTCTGTTATTTCATTTAATATAGATATTCCTCCAACAATTTCATCTTCTTCAATAATAGGAACCATATTTACTATATACTCTGAATCGTTAACCTTTCTAGGAATTCTTAATAACTTAGTACCGGTTTTTATTACATTAGGAAGCCTAGAGCCAGGTCTTACTTCAGATAAAAATTTTCCCAAAATTTCTTCGCTGCTCATAGACGTTATCCTCGTATAAGCAGGATTAACGTATACTACAATGCATTCATGATCTGCAATAAGAACACCATCATGTAAAGAATCAAATATAATCTTCTCTAAGTTAGTTATTTTCACGTTATGCACTCCGTTTCTAATAAGTTAGAATATCCTTTTAATGATACCACTTTTTTTAAAGTAACTCTATAAGGATAAAGCTCCTTGTTTTACACTTAACGATGATTCCAATATAAAATTCAACAATTTCTTTGTCGCTTTCGATAGGAGGATGGTGTACAACGCATAAATCGTTTAAAAATCTTTGAAAAATAACTCGGACTATCAAAACCAACACGACTGCATATTTCAGTAATTGGTGTATTAGTCTCCTCTAATAAACGTACTGCCACTGAAACTCGATATTTAATCAAATATTGTATAGGTGTCATTCCAATGCTTTTTTGAAAGCAACGTAAACATTCTCTCTCACTGATATTGACTACTGCCGCAATTTGATGAAGCTCTAGCGGTTCATCATAGTGATAATGCAAAAAATCCAACATATTCTTAATACGTACTATATTATAATTTTTATTCTGGTTTTGCTGCTTTAAAATGGACATCATGTTTTTAACAATTAAGTACCACATATGAGATAACTTTTCACGAACAATCAATTCATAACCGAATTCCTCTTCCTTATAAGCCTCATAAGCTTCCTGAATGCACTGTACAGCTTGACGATGCCAATCAACTCCACAATAGAATGGAATACCAGGTAATGTATCACATCCTAATAACGTACGTACATAACGTTGTTCAAATACACTTTCTGCTGTGCCTGATATTAAGTTCGAATGAAAAACAAATGAATTTAATATACAACCTGTATCTCCTACGATTTGCATTGAATGCAATACATTAGAATTGATAAAGACGCCTTCACCTTTCTTCAAAGTAAAATTCGTTCCGTTTAGACTCATGTTCATAGCACCACTACTCACTACAACAGCTTCAATTTCCTCATGCCAATGCCATGGAATGTCTCCAGTTACATTATCACTTATATCAGCAAAATAGCCCCCACACGGAAACATAGGTGTACCTCTTACCTTCAATTCATGTTGATTTATATCACAAAGAATCAACTTACAAACTTCTACAGACAATTCAGTTCACTCCTTAATCAATATGGCAATTTTATTATAGTATAAGTCTTTAATTTTATTGTTACAAGGTATAAATGGCAATATAATTATAATACAAAAATATTTTTACCAAGTGAGGTGATCTATATGCTAAAGGATGTAACTTATCTTACATTTTTTGATATTCAGGATTCCGAACGTTTTTTTGATGTGATAAATAATTGTGTCGAGCCTGTTATTTTATGTATTCCAACTGCTCAATCTACTGACTTAAGATTCAATTTTATATTACAAAACTTTTTAACTTGGATAGACCCATCTGGTAAAATTCCTGAAGTAAAATTGAAATGTACTAACCCTCAAGATGTAGAGCATCTGATTCAACTTATGATAGAAAATCGTATATCAAAAACTTACTAATATAGATGTAAACCAATAAAAAGGAGATCTTAATATACCTATGAGAGGCGTGATTTTTAACTTTAATGGTACTCTTTTTAACGATTTTGATAAATATGAAAAAACGTGGCGTATGTTTTCAAAAAAAGAATTAAACCATGATATGTCTAACGATGAGCTTGAAACTTGTCGCCAACTTTGCAGATCATACAGATTGAATTTTCGTTTAACCTCTGGCGCAGTATGGCTTTTCAATGACCTTAAAGATAGAAATATTCCAAGAACAATCACAACAATTTCTCCTCGAAGCACTGTAAATTTTTATTTTGAAAACTTTCATTTAGACAAATGGTTTGAAATTGAGAAAATTATTTATGACGATAGCATAATTCTCAGAAAGCCAAATTCTAACTTTTACCTTAGAGCTGCACAGGCAATCAATATGCCTCCAGAAGACTGTATTATTTTTGAAAGCACACTATCCGGGATTATATCAGCTTATAATGCTGGTATAGGTAAAGTAATTGCAATAGCCCCTCGAAACCATCAATTAATATTCGAACAAATGAAAGAAGTATATGATGTGATTGCCAACTTTCATGAATTTGATCGCATGCTTTTAAGAGAATAGAATGGTTTAAATTATGTACAGCTTTTATTAAATACTTACATTTTTTAACCACATGTGGTTAAATGAATGTTATTTGAATTTAATAACTTACGCCCAAAATCAATAATAGAAATAAGATTATAAAAAACTGTACGTGTCATTTCCACTCGTACAGTTAAACTTCTTATTTATCCTCTTGTCCTTATGATAACTCTACAATCCTTAGTTATCTTATGCTCTTGCAAATTAATTTTTATTTTTCATTGCAGATCTAAACATTATGGCAGATGTAAATATAATTACGAATACTACCACCCATTTTAACATAGTAAGAGGTAGTGCCTTAACAACATAGACAGCAAGTAGAACTCCTATGATACCACAAATATTTGTAGCTAAAGATACCTTTCTATGATAAGCCCCTTCCTTAACAAACTTTATGGCACCTACAGGCTCAAGGAATGCACAGGAACCCATCATTATAGGAAAAGCCACTTTAGGAGACATTCCCAAAGCAAAAACCAAAGCCATACATGGCGCATAATTTCCTATTCCTATGCACATTAAAGCTCCTAAAATGAAGTTTCCTACTAGACCTATTATCAGCTTACCTCCTGTAAGTTCTGTTGATTCTCCTCCTATAGGCATTATATTTAGTAATCCTGACAGCATTACAAATGCAACAATCAGAAGAGCTATTCCCATTCCAATTTGAACTTTCTTTTTAGGAAGCTTGGACACTATTCCTGCACCAAAATAGGAACCTGCAGTAGCTGCTATAATCATTGTGACCAATGTAGTTATATCAACTTTAATAACAGTCATGAATATAAGCGCCTCTGTTACCACTGGAATACAATTGGCAACATTCAAGGTTCCTGGAATTATTCTGTCATCCACAAGTTTTAAGAATTTATAAACCGCAGTGGTAGGGGCAAAGCTTCCGATTCCCAAGGTGTCAAAGAAATTTGCTATAAGTCCTACTATTCCATAAACTAACCAGTTGCCACCTTCCTCAAGCCTTCCTTCATTTTTTGTCCTTCTGTAGTCCTGGAAAAAAATAAATGCAAAAACCAATGTAAGAGCTATAAGGATTCCTGAAACGATATTAATGATCATGATAAAATCTCCTTTAATTTGCATATAATAATACTTGACCTCGTCATAATTATACAATATTATTGAGAAATATTAAATAAATTATTATCACTTTAATTCAACAAATTGAATTTTATAAACCAAATTAATTCATTTTTTATATTTACTCTTAATTTAATCATGATGATATTCATTTTTATTTCGTTAATAATCTTTCTAAACTAAAATTTTGAAAGTTTCTCCTCTTAATACTTCGCAAAACTGCAAAAACAACTATTCACTTTATGATGATCTAAAGACACAAAGCTTGCTCTTTATGCATATATATACTTTTCATTGAGTAACACTTATAAGAATAATTCATATACTATATAATGATGAAATTTTAGCTGTATCAATATAAAGGAGTATTATATGTATAACAGACAAGTTCCCTATTGTCCTTACTACATGAATCAAGATGCTTACCACTCCTTCAATACAAAATGGAGAATTGAAGCACAAAAATTTGCAGCCTTTAGCGGTGTAGTTACAAGAATTGAAGATTTTTCATCTAGTCCAAGGGATATATCAGGAGGTTGCTATAAATTAATGTCACTTGAAAGTAAAGACATGGGTCCTGTAAATTTTGTGATATCTCCAGGAACTTATTTTGTAAATCATGAAGTGGTAGAGGTAGGAGATAAGGTAACTGGATTTTACGATGCAAACGCACCTGCCATTCTTATTTATCCTCCGCAATATCCTGCAATTGTTATGGCAAAAGACACAGAATATGAAAATGTTATCGTAGACTATTTTGACAATCAACTTATAAACAGCACTAGAAACTTAAAACTAAATATCAGCCCATCTACTGATGTAATTCTAACAAACGATCAACCTTTTAACAGATATCCCGGAGATAGAAACCTAATTGTTGTCTATGGTCCTACAACCAAAAGCATACCTGCCCAAACTACTCCATATAAGATTATTGTTCTTTGCTAAGCCAATTTATATTAGTACATGCAATTTGTTTACAGCATACTTTATCTATCAAAAGAAATGGGACTGCCCAAGGGTACTAGGAGAAAACTATACCAAGAATGATTTATAAATCTAATTGTTTAAGTTGTAAAAATTGTGAAATTATAACTTTCTTCCATGATAGACTAAAAAACTTAATTAGCAATACTACAATTTAAAATTATAGTGTTGCTGATTAAGCCTTTTAATTTTTTCTTCTAAATTAACACTTTTTTGTATGAATTATAAATTTTATATCTGGTATAACCAAACAATAATTGGCATTGTTATAATACAAACAATAGTTGTAACTACATTTATAACACTTGCATATTCTCCATTTTTCTCATAGATTTGAGCCATTTGTGTAACTGCTGACGCGGAAGGCGTAATTGTTGCAAGCAGACTGATAAGTAAAATCATCTTCCCATTTGATGATAAATTTGCTATTCCACTATATTTAAGTAGAAGCAAAATTATAACAGGACAGACTATCATCTTAAGAAAAGTGACTATGTAGATTCTCTTATAGGCAAATATCTGTTTGAAACTCATGTTTCCAATCAGCATTCCCACCACAACCATGGAAATAGGACCAATCATAACACTTACTGATTCCAATGTTTTTATGATAATGTCTGGCAGCTGCAATCTTGTAACAAAAAGTAAAATTCCAAAGAAAATAGTAATTATATTAATATTTAAAAAAATTCTTTTCAAATCTATTTTTCGTTCTTCACAAAGCATCATCCTACCGTGAGTCCACAAAAGAATTAACTGTACGGATATGAAAGCACTGGAATAAATAACCCATTCTTTTCCCAAAATAGAAGTTACAATCGGAATTATAAGATTTCCAGCATTTGAATACATCATGGATGCTTTTTCAACTGCATCTAGGTGGAATATCTTTTCAAGTATCTTTACTAAAATCAACAGTACAATATGGATCAACACTGCTGCTGTAAAAGCAAGAATCAATCCTTTCTGTATGCTTTCTGTATATTTAATCTGAAAAGCATTAATAATCACACAAGGCATTACCAAATAAAGAACAACAACTGAAAGGCTTTTACTCTCTTCTGCTTTTAACAAATTTGTTTTCACCAATACAAATCCCATAACCATAATTAAAAAAAGTTCAGCAATCTGTTTCATTAATAATAAACTAACCACAATTTCCCCCTATATTTACTCTTCTCTAAGTACTATAAATCCACCAAGGTTTTCACAATTATATATTATACTACTACTATGCCTTAAATTTATTATTCTTTTTTATAACCCATGACATAAAAGAATATAACCTATGGTTGTTAATAAAGACTTGCCAAAGTGCTCTCTAACAACTGCAGTCGGCATTATCAGAAACAAATGGAAGTTACTAATATTAAAGAATCTTTTGCCAGGCCATTTTAGAGAGTAATATTTTCAGCCCCTAAATGGTGCCAGCTTTCACTGTACTCAAGCTATTGTGGAATATTACTATACAAAAACACCGTAAAATTCTTGTGAATAATATGGTGTTTCATAAGTTGTCCATTTTTAAATTGGGATACTAACCAACAATAATATAAATTATTTAGATTTAATAGTTGAGTAAAAAACTGTACCTAAAATAATAATCCCACCTAAAACTTCTCTCAAATTTGGTACTTCTCTTAAGAAAAAAACAGCTAAAGTTATACCATAAACTGGTTCAAGGCTCGATATAATTCCTGCTGTTTGCGTTTTAATATTCTTTAAACTCTTTATGAATAATGAATGGGAAATTCCAGTAAAAACCGTGCCTAATATGATTAGTAGTAGTATATCTCTAAGGTCAAACACAGGTTTTTGTAAAAATAAAAAAGGAATTAATACAATTGTTGCCACAAATTGTTCATAGAAAGCAATTACTGAACTTGAATATTCCTTTACATATTTTCTATTAAGCATCGAAAGAATCGCATAAGTAAAACCAGATATCACTCCCCAAACAACACCTTGGGTTAGACTATTTCCTAGCTCAAACTTTGGAACGACAAGCACTACACCTAAGAATGTAATGATTGCAATTACAATATCTGGAAATTTAATCTTCTCTTTAAAAAAATATGGCTCAAGAAAAGTAACAAAAACGGGAAATGTAGAAAATGTAAGTAATCCTATCGCCACTGTAGATACCTGTATAGATTTAAAAAAAGTACTCCAATGGATTGCTAAAGTTATACCCATTATCACTAAATAAAAATAATGCTTTTGTTGTTTTAGTTTTATATCTTTTTTTAGATAAAGCATTATAATCAATAAAAAAATACTTGAAAAGAAAACTCTCCCAAGAACAATTATCATTGATGGTAATAATAACAATTTTCCAAACAAGCCTGATAGACCAAATAGAAAAACTGCTAAATGGATTTCCATTAAACTTTTATTTTTTATATTCATATAGTTACCTTTATAATCCTTCTCAAAGTTTCTTCAAAATTATAGTTTTCCATATAAACCTCCTATCAAAATTTATTGTCTTATTTATTTACCTTATTTTCTCTTAGTTAAATTAATAACCACAATACACCCTTGACCTATCAGCTCTTCTATATCCTATTTCAACTTATTCATAAACTTGTCGTTGTCTCTCCAACCCTGATATCCTAAAAATCCAGACTTAACGCCTTTTACTTCTTTCGTCATCAACTAATAATATTTTTTTATCCATACTGAACTACCCCACCTATATTTCAATGTTTTAATTTTTTCTTTCATTATCCCTTAAATAAATTTAATTAACAACACTTTGTTTCTTTTAAATTTTCAAAAGCTCTTATTGAAAATAAAATTCAAATGACAAAAAAGCATGTACTAATTACAACTTATTGCTCAAAGACACATGCTTTTTTATTAACTATTAACTCTTCATTTGTGAAGCTCTGCTCCACCTTTGGTATCCCTTGACAACTCAATACTCAGTACTTTTGTATTAGTAGCCTTTACAGCCTCATCTACTGCCATAATTTGTGGTCCTGCCCCTACTCTTGAACTAATTATTCCTACAGAACCATATTCTTTATCTAAACCCATCTTTTCACGAAGAGAATAATCAACATTGGCTATAACTAAGCCAATGGTATCTCCCATAGCTGTCCCTACAAATTCTGTTATTGATGCTGGTGTATTCATTACTAATACCTCTCTTTTCTCTTAACCCCAAAACTAATTTGAACAATTACTAATATATTTATTATATTTTTTTCTCACAATATAGTTCTTAGGCGGATTCTTATAATAGAAAAATCTGCTAAGCATAGCCAGTGCACAAAGTCTAACATTTACAGTCTGCTCTTTTTTCTTCTCAACGAACACTAAATAGTCTTTATACTCTTTACTCGTTTGCTTATCTAACTTTGAAATTTCTTCATTCCTGCTGCTATGATACCAACTTATAAATTGCTCAACACATCTTGAATACGTCTTAACCGTACTCATACTTTTATGCTCCTTACACAGCAAATACTTTTCAAATTCCTCTATCATAAAATTCCAACCTCCTACTATCAGTTAAATTTCCTATCTTTTTTTAGAGGACAGAGGACAATTGACAAAGGACAGTGAAGGAGGATTTTTCTCCGCTTCACTACGAAAAATCTTTAATTTAAAAGAAACTCCTTCTCTATTACTTCTCAAAAGTCATACCTAATCATGCGATGTTTTGCATCAGCAAAACAAGCCCTCAAAAAAATTAATTAGTTTTCTGACATGAGGAAGAAAAGTTACCTTCATTGTCCTCTGTCCTCTTTCAATTGCCCTCTAAAAATATATTTATATTCTCTCAGAATAAATCTAATTTTCTTTGTACTTCTTTCTATATAGAGAAAGAAACCAGATACTTAATTTATGCGCAGGCGTATGTTTCCAAAGCTGAAGGCACATATAAAAACTTTTTAGTCAATCTTAGCGAGGCATTTTAGAAAATCTTAGGAGGTTTTATATGTTTGAGGTACGAGTTTATAAAACCTTCTTAGATTTTAATGAAACTCCTCTTCCTTACGTCAGATGAGTAAGCGACTATCACAAAATCAAAGATTTTGGATATCTGCTTAAATGCTGAGCTTTAGATTGACCAAAAGTTTTTATAGTGCCGAAGCTTGGAAACATATGACGGAGCATAAGTTAAGTATCGGCCGTGCTTCCTCTATATAACAAGAAGCTGTCCCTACTATTGTGGAACAGCCTCTTTTAATATTGTAAATTTAGTTAAAATCTTATTTTGCAGTTTCTTTGCTTGCTGGAAGAATTACTTCAACTTCTGAGTGTGGACGTGGTATAACGTGTACTGATATTAATTCTCCAACTCTTTGTGCTGCTGCTGCTCCAGCATCTGTAGCAGCTTTAACAGCTCCAACGTCTCCTCTAACCATAACAGTTACAAGTCCGCCTCCAACATATTCTTTACCTATTAAATATACGTTTGCTGCCTTAACCATAGCGTCAGCTGCTTCTACTGCTCCTACTAAACCTTTAGTTTCTATCATTCCTAATGCATCATATTTCATTTTAAAATCCTCCTAAATATTCTTTATAATTTTTATTTTAATTTTTAATTTACATACTCTTATTTTACTATTGTTACTGTTGACTTTGAATTAATGCTCATAGCATTAGCTTCTTCGATATCAAGGTGACATTCAAGACCTGAAGCATCATTAGCTCTAATAGCTACATTACTGTATACTCCGCCTCTTAAACCCTGAACCTTTATTGATACAACTTCTCCATCATGAACTCCTAAGTTTTTAGCATCTTCAGGTGTCATGTGAATGTGTCTTTGAGCAACTACTAAACCTTCTTCAATTTGAACAGAACCTTTTGGTCCAACTATTGTTACTCCAGGTGTTCTGCTTAAATCTCCTGATAGTCTTACATCAGCTGCTGCTCCAAGCTTTATGCAGTCTCCTGCTAATACTTCCACTTGTGTCTTACTTCTTACAGGTCCAAGAATTCTAACCTTTTCTATAGCACCTTTTGGTCCACAAAGTGTTACAACTTCTTTGCAAGCATATTGTCCTGGTTGAGATAAATCTTTAAGCTTTGCAAGCTCATAGTCTTTGCCAAATAGAGCTTCTAGATCCTTTTGTGAAAGATGTAAATGTCTATTTGAAATACCTACTGGAATTTCAGATGTAGTACTTTGTGCTACAGCTTTTTTTCCGTTAGATTTAACTGCATCTAGCAAAAGCCTTAATACAGATTCAAGATTATCCATTAGTTTGCCCCCTTAATAGCAGCAACTATTTGGTTAACTAAATCTAAAAGACCTTCATTTTTTGAACCTTCATTGTTAGTGCAAGTATTAACTTCTGTTGCTGCAGTTGTAGCTGCTGTACATTCACTAGCTTTATTTAAAGCTGCTGCAGCTGCTGCAATTTGAGCTGGACTCATATTCATAAATGCATTTTCAATTTCACTGCAGCTTCCAGTAGTGCTTGAACAACTGCTGCTAGTTTTAATCTCAACTCCTAGTGTTTCACAATCTCTTATACCATAAGCAACTCTTTTGATGTTTACAAGGTGCTCTGGAGTAACATTCTCAGATACTGAGCTTCCACCCCATGTACCACAGCCTAAAGTGAAGGAAGGGTTAAGACCTGTACTTGCACCTGTTCCACCTTGAGTTCCGCCAGTATTAACAAGAATACGTGAAGCTGGTTTTTTAGCAAACTTCATAACTATATCTCTATCTTCAGTATGAAGACTCATTGTATGTCCAATTCCATTTTGCAGTAATGCAATACTTAATTCACATGCTTCTTCCCAGTTACTTACTGTGTAGAAACCAAGTACTGTTGTAAGTTTTTCGAAGGATAATGGATTACCTTCTCCTACTCCACTTTGTCTTCCTATAAGTACTCTTGTTCCTTCTGGAATTACAATTCCTGCAGCATCAGCAATAACCTGTGGGTTTCTTCCAACGAACTTAGCATTCATAGCATGTCCATTCTTGAATAACAATTGACAAACTTTATCAGTTTCATCTTTTGTCATGAAGTATCCACCTTGTTTCTTGAACTCTTCAACAACTCTATCATGATTACATTCTTCACAGATTATTGATTGTTCTGAAGCGCAGATTGTACCATTATCAAAAGTTTTACTTGCCATAATGTTTTTAACAGCTTTTTCTACATCAGCAGTTCTTTCTATATATGCTGGAGAGTTTCCTGCACCAACACCAAGAGCTGGTTTTCCTGAGCTGTAAGCAGCTTTAACCATTCCTGGGCCGCCTGTAGCTATTATTATAGAAACTTCGTTGCATTTCATTAATTCATTTGTAGCTCCGATTGTTGGAAGTGTTACTGCACTTATAACATTTTCTGGAGCACCAGCTTCAACTGCTGCATCATGCATTAATTGTACTGCTTTAGTTGTACATTTTGCTGCAGATGGATGTGGTGAGAACACTATAGCGTTACGAGATTTTATTGCAATCATAGCTTTGAAAATAGCTGTAGAGGTTGGGTTTGTTGAAGGTACTATACCCATAACTAAACCAACTGGTTCAGCAATTTCTATAAGCTTATTTATAGGATCTTCTTTAACTATTCCTATAGTCTTCATGTCTTTTATTGAATCATATAATATAGTTGATGCTAATTGATTCTTGAAAGTTTTATCTTCCACTTTACCGAAACCAGTTTCTTCAACTGCCATTTTTGCTAAACAAGCAGCATGCTCTTCTGCAACTCTAACCATATTGCGTAAAATTTTATCGATTTGCTCTTCAGTATAGTCAGCAATTTTATTAGCGGCTACTTTTCCAAGTCTAGCAAGGTTTCTAGCTTCTTGTATTGAGCGCAAATCCTTATCAAAGTTTTCCATTATTTCATACTTCCCTTCTTATAATTTAAACTACTTTTTTTCATAATATAGCTTAAATTTAGCAATCAATAAATTTTTATCTGCCTTTGAAATTGTTCTGCCTGTGATTACAAAGTCTTTGTATTCGCGAGCTAGGTTTCTAAGTTTAACAACTCTTAATTTAGATAAGATAGCAATAGTCTTCTCTATACCATTTTTTCTTACTAACTTATCTACATCATCCTTTCGCAGACTCTCTAATTTTATCTTATAGGCATTACTTGAATCTGACATATCTTGATTTTTTTCAGAACTGTCTTCAGCATTTTCTACAGAATTTTTTGTTTCTTCCACAGCTTCTGTTTCCGAAGCTTTTACTTCTTCCACAGGCTTTTCCTCTAAAGTTTCTGTTTCCTCAGACTTTACTTCTATAACTTCTGCTCTTTCTGTATCCAAAACATTATCTTCAACTTTTTCATCAGCTGCTATATCGTCTTCTGGATCACTAGGCCCAATTATAGTTTTTAGTTCCTCATGAGGACGTGGAATTACATGTTCTGAAATCAAAAATCCTTCATCAAGTTTTTTAACAGCTGCTACTCCAGCTTCTACAGATGCTTTTACTGCACCTACATCGCCAGTAATTGATATGGTAACAAGGCCGCCACCTACATAAGTTTTTTCAATAATACTTACATCTGCTGATTTCACCATTGCATCGGCTGCCTCAATAGCTGCAAGTAATCCTCTTGTTTCTATTAAACCAAGGGCTTGCATAGGTTTATCCTCCTAGTCTTCTATAAAAGATCCGCCCAATTTGCTGGATATGTTGTATAGAATACCCTAGCTTTATCTGGTGAACCCCAAACTACTTTAGTATTTGATGGTACAAATAGTACATCACCAGCGTGAGCTGTATATGTCTTTCCATTGATTTCTACTGTTAAAGTTCCTTCAATAACATAGTCGATTTCTTCATAAGTTAATTCCCAATCAAATTTTGAGTTTTCAATGATTAAGAAACCAGCACTCATTTTTGATTCTTCTTTATTTACTAATTCTTGGTAATAAACTTTGTTATCTGGGTTTCCAGTATCAAATACATCCATTTTTACTGAACTTCCTCTAACAACTTTAAGTCCGCTAGCGTCAGTGTCAGCTTCGAATGGAAGGCTTTTGCCCTTTAAACATTCAAGCATTTGTTGAAGAAGACCTTTGTCCATCATTGCTCTAAAGAAGTTAAGCATCTGTTCACAGTCCATGTCTTCTACATTTAACGGCTTTTTAACCTCTGGTTGTTGTTGTACTACTTTAACCTCTGGTTGTTGTACCTTAACCTCAGGAGCTTCTGTTGAAAATATTATTCCATTGATTCTTGCAAGATCTTGAGCTGATGGTGTGATTATTTCACTGCCATCTACACAAAATACCTTTTCTCCCTTTAGTATTAGTGTTTCAATATCTTTTGCAGATATTAATCTTTTCACTTTATCACATCCTTCTATTTATTACGAAGTCATTATAATGTACCTTCACATATATAAGTTTTTAACCTATTAGAATAAAGATTCCACTAATCTGTTAGAAACGGAAGGTATAACTTCAGCATTTACTAGCATACCTTTTTCTTCTGCTACAGCCTTTCCAGCTTCAATGCCAGTTTGAACTGCAGCAACATCTCCAGTAAAGGTGAAGAATGACTTACCACCAAGTCCTGTTCCTAGTCTAAGTTCTAAAGGCTGTAATTCAGCGGCTTTCAGAATTGCATCAGCAGCAATGACCATTGTTGCTAAGGAGAAAAATTCTATAATTCCAAGGGCCTGAATTCTATCTGGCATTGTTGTGCCTGTTATTGCTGGGAATACTTCTGGGCTGACATTTGGTATAATAATAGAATCAATTAAAAATTCTCCTGCAGCCCTTTCACCAACTTGTACTGAATCCTGAACCGCTGCTACATCACCTTCAACAATAGCTATATATTTCCCTGGACAAACAGAACTAGCTGTTACTATTTCCACCTCAGCGGTTTTTACCATTTGGTCTGCTGCATATATGCCACGTGCAATACTTGTAAATTCAACCATACCTATTGCTTTTGACATATTAATCCCTCCTTATCGCGATAAAATCATTTCCACTTTCCACAACTGTTCCTCTAATACTTGCATGAATTGAAGCACCTAAACTATTTTCAGGAATTTTACCAATAAGCTGACCTATTTCCACATGATCTCCAACAGAAACAACTGCTGTCGCTGGCGCTCCTACATGCTGTCTTGTTGCAATGTGTATAAGTTCAGGTTTTATTGTGGTATCTGTCATAGGAGCAGACTTATCAAAATCATGTAATCCCAATCTAACTATAAGACGTTTACTTGGAACTAATCTATATTCTCGATTTTTGCTTGCAGTGAACTCTGATTTTACAGCCTTATATCTTATATTCTTTTCTGCTAGTTTCCCTTTAAAATAGAGGTTTGCAGCTTTAGGATAAAGCCCCGCTGGACATGAAAACAATTCACATAAGTTGCATTGGCAACATAACTGCGCACTCTTCTGTCCTTCAATGTCATCTAATTTATAGTTTAAAGCTCTCATCATTTTGTGTGGCTGTGTATTATGTCCTATAAGATAACGAGGACACATATCTGTACACATGCGGCACTGTTCACAAGAAGCTCTATTTACTCTTTTTGCTTGTTCTATCTTCATAGATTTTCTACGAATAAGAAAGTGATCTTTTTTAAGGATTACAAATCCCTTATTTTTCTTTGTAATGTAACCATCTAAACTGGTCATCACAGGTCCCATCATAGGGCCTCCATCAATAACTGCATAGTTATCAAAATTATCTATTCCACTAAGCTTTAATACATCTATAATAGGTGTTCCTACTGGCACTTTTACAGTTACCCTATTCGGAATATCTCCTGCAAGTGTGATATACTTTTCTGTAACAGCTTCTCCTCTAGAGGCATGATAAATATTTAATGCTGTCTCTGAATTTACTACTACACAACCAACTTGTATTGGAATACCCGCTTCAGGAACAACTCTTCCTGTAAGTTCATAAACCAAAACCTGTTCATCACCTGCTGGATAAATATCTGGAAGCTCTCCGACTTCAACGAAATCGCCTACTTTAAGTGCTTCAATTCTTTCTTTTAGAATAGAAATCACTTTTTTGTGCTTTCCTTTAATTCCTATAATAGCTTTTTTAGCTTCAACAAATTTACCTGCTGCTTCAAAGCCTTTAATTATTTCATCTGGAAACAATTCCATGAGCTGCTGGTCCACTCGCAGCAGAGGTTCACACTCAGCTCCATTAAGTAATATATATTCCGACTTTGAGGTTAGCTTTGCATGGGTAGGAAACCCTGCACCGCCTGCACCAATAACGCCGGCTTCTCTTACCATTTCAAGAAGATTCATTTTTACCTCCCTTGCAGTTTCCTACGCCATATAGAAACTGCTAACTCTTATGGATTCTGAACTTATCCAAAATTACAATCTTCATCAATCATTCCAACAACAACTGCATCTACAGGAATATCATCATTGCCTAACATCTTTCTTGCAGAAGAGCCAGTGCTAACTATAACCCTATCTCCAATACCTGCTCCAATGTTATCTACAACAATAAGCCTTTTTCCTGCATCTGTTCCTCCGATTTCCTCTGCAAGCATAAATTTAAGTCCATTAAGAGAGTCTGCTTTTCTAGTTGCCCATATATTATCAATAAGTCTTGCTACTATCATATTGCTTTTACCTCTTTCATTTTAAATTTAATTTCCTCTAATGCAGATTGTACAGATGCTGTGTCACCAAAAATCCCAATTAAAACCATATGTTGAGGACATGTTCCCCTTATATCTTCAACGGTAACTCCAACAGCTTTTTCAGCAATATCTGCAGCATAAATCATATCAATAAGCTTTCCTTGAACAAGTCCTATTGCATCGCTACTATCTAAATCTGTCTTACAGTTTCCACCCATTCGTCTTCTTAGAATGTCTTTAGTGCTTTGGGACGGCGATTTTATTATTCTAAAATCCACTTTTAAACACTCTCCTTATTACTCAATAATATCTTGAGTGCAGCTTAAGGCTATACCAAGTGGTGTTACAAACATTGGATTTTTAGGTTTATGTGTATAAACCCCTGTCTTTTTTTTAATTATTTCTTCCATTCCTGTTAAACAACAAGTACCACCTACTAAAGAAATTTCCTTAACATCATAATCCTTAATATTGTAATTAATAATTGATGCTACCTTCTCAACTACTGGTTTTAATACTGGTAAAATTTCTTTATGATTCTTATTGTCTCTTTTAAATTTATCTGCCTCTTTAAAAGGCATTCCATATGCACCTGAAATAACTAGTGAAAAATGAGTACCACCTGTAGGTTCATCAACAACATAAACAACTTTTCCATCCTTTAATACTGATATACCAGTTGTTCCGCCACCAACATCTACAACTGCACCATTTTCGATTTTAAGTAAAGCATTTGCAGCAGTAGGTTCATCTAAAAGGTTTGTCAGTTCAAAGCCTGCAGCTTGAACTACATTTTTAATTGCTCCACCATCTAAGGCATCTGTTCCCGGTGGTATTGCAGCAGCAGCATAAAGAAGTTCTGTATTAAGTTTTTCTTCAATTTCCTGTTTAAGCTCTTTAACAAGCCTTACTGCTCCAATATAATCCACAACCATACCATCTCTAACTACATCAGCATATCTGTATGCCCCTGCCACAGGTTCGTAGTTTTCATCTAAAACTGCCAGCACTACACAAGCAGTTCCTAAATCCACGCCTGTATAATAAACAGAAGAGTTACTCTGTATTGGTCTTTCTACAACTTCTTCAAACTTTTGAACCATTTCATCGCAATATTCAAAAGTTATATTTTTCTCTGACATTGTTTCCCTCCTACTGCTGAACAAATCAATTGTGACAGCGAATTAATTATTGAATTAACATTATTTATAATTCTATTTTTTAAATCGTCATCATCATTTTCGTAAGCACTAATTATTTCAAAGTGTAGTTCCCTTAAAGCACAACGAAGTACATGGGTTTTTAATATTACGTTACTTTTTTCAAGCTGCATATGAAATTCTGTTATTTCAAAACAATCCTCAAGCTCAGTTGTGAAATTTGATGAATTCATGCCAGTACACTCTTTAAAGAAAATAGGTTCAAGTGTACCTTTTTCTTCCAAAACATTTCTTATATTTGATATTTTTCTACCCAAACTTATAATATTTTGTGCTAAAATAATATCTTCCTTTAATATTTCACTGCTAGTAACAAGAAATGTCGCCTCCATAGCTCTCAATTTACAACAAAGCTTCTTTTTTAAGTTCAAATTTAAATTTGGATTGGTTTTTTTCTCTTCTTTTACTGCTTCTACCTGTTTCTCAGCCTTTATTTCCTTCTGAGTATTCGCCTTTGAATCCTCAGTAAGTAATTTTATTCTTTTATCTGATAGGTATTGAGATGCACCAGGTGTAAGCCTTTGTCCCTGTTGTAATTTGTAGGTATCAAAAGTTTCTTTTCTATATAAATCTCTTAGATACTCTTCGGTAATAAATCTGATCATAGGCCTTTGCTCCTTACCTTTTTCAAATAATTCTTTAAGGCATCAATTCCTGTTCCCACTTTGAAACTAATATGAAAATATGGCTCCAATATTCCTATGTCCTTTAACTGCCTTACACACTTTTCTTCATTTTCAGGCATAATATCACATTTTGTTATAACTCCAATTACTGGACATCTAAATAATTTCGCAAATCCAGGGGAGTATATTAGAGTATAATTAGATTGATCAACTAATATAAGTACACAATCTGCATCCTGAGCTGCTGCAATTATATGTTTATACATCCATGCATTCTCTATATAGGCACCTGGGACATCAATGGTATTTTTACCATAAATTAAATCTGGTGTTCTCCTTAATGGGCCATCATAATCATTTAATGCATTAACTAAAGTAGTTTTGCCACATCTTGAGGGACCAATTACCATTATCCGTTTTTTTCTCATGTTCTTGTGATGGGAGCAGGAGTAAATCCAAGCATATTTTTCAGCGTATCATTTACTGCATTAAGTGCTGTTTCTACACTTTGAACATCACCATTTATTACCACCGATCCTGTGAAACGATCTAAAAATCCAATTTCCACATCAGCAGCCTTTGTAGCAATGTCCGCTGCAATAATGGCAGTTTCATAAGGTGAAAGAGTTAAAATACCTATTGCCCCTTTTTCATCAATTCCAAGACGCTCATATATATCATGCATTGGGGATGCGATAACATGTGCTATAGTAATCTGCTTTCCTGGAACAGATTCTTGTATAATACGCTGTATATTCCTATCAGAAAAATCTCCCATAAATCTTACCTTCCATCTTAATTATCTATTTGAAAATATTAAATGAAACTCCTTCTCCTTTGTCGAATGAGTACACAGAGTGTAAGCGACCATATAAAAATCAAAGATTTTTTATGTCTGCTTAACCGATTCACACAAAATCATAGATTTTGGTTCTCTGCTTAGTGACGAATTACCTTTGCACATAAATCGTACTGTTTAATATATTCTTCTATTCTATTTAAATCTTCATTAGTTAAACTCGGATCATCTTTTATAGGATATTCCATTCCTAATTGCTTGTATTTATTTACACCCATTTTATGATATGGAAGTAAATCAATTCCTTTAAAGTTTCTATAATCTTTATAGGGCTTTAAAAGCTCCATTGTTTTTTCAATATCTTCTTTTTCATCATTTACGCCTTTAAGTAATGGCATACGAATTTTTACATTATATTTACGACGAAGTAATTCTTGAAGGTTTTCTAAAATCTGTTCGTTTCTGACTCCAGTCCACTTAAAGTGTTTATCAGAATCAATATGCTTAATGTCAAATAGGAATAAATCTGTGAACTCCGCTACTTTAAGTACTGATTCTAGTTTTGCGTAACCACAAGTTTCAATTGCAGTGTTTATACCTGCCTGCTTGCAGGCCATAAGTAAACTGCTTGCAGCTTCAGGCTGCATTAAAACTTCACCGCCACCTAATGTGACTCCGCCTCCAGAAACTTCATAAAAAGTTCTATCTTCTTCTACGATTTCTAATAGTTCAGAGATGGTTTTTACTTGTCCAACTATTGATATAGCGGATTTAAGGCAGGCATCTTTGCACTTACCGCATCCAATACAATCAACATCTCGGTTAACTTCATGTTTTAAAGTTTGGCTGTTTATAGAGTGTATCCCTACAGGGCATACAGAAACGCAAGCCCCGCAGTCAACACATAAATCACTTTTAAACATAACTTTATTTTTTTTAATTAATCCTTCAGGATTTGCACACCATTTACATCTAAGAGGACATCCTTGAAAGAATATTAAAGTTCTTACTCCATCTCCATCATACATGTTGTATTTTTGTATATTAAAAATCGTCGCTTTTCGTTCAATTATGCCTAAATTTCCATTACTCATATTTTCATTCTCCAATTATTCACATTGATTTTTAATATATTCGAGTTCGATGCTTAGAAATGTGTAAGTACAGTTCTGCTTATAATTTCATCTTGAACATCTTTACATAACTCAACAAAGAATGCACTGTATCCAGCAACACGAACTATTAAGTCACGATATTGTTCTGGGTGTTTTTGTGCGTCAAGTAAAGTTTTGTTATCTAAATAGTTAAATTGCATTTCTCCAAGTTGAAGAGCACATGCACTACGTAGTAGTGTAATGATTCCTTGCTCACCTTCTGGTGTATCAAGAAGACCAGCTATTAACTTAAAGTTATGAACCATACCTATATTCATGTCTTCACAGCTCATCTTAGAAACAGACTTAATTATAGAAGTTGGTCCTTTGTAATCTGCTCCTTGAGTTGGGCTTATACCATCTGATAATGGAGTCCATGCTTTACGTCCATTTGCTGTTGCTCCAGTAAGTTGTCCAAATGGAGTGTTGTTTGAAATTGATAAAGTACCATGGCTAAGCACTGAATATAATGTCTTATATTTACGATGCTCTTGCTCAGTAAAGTTGATTAAATCAGCAGCAATTAAATCAGCATAATCATCATCATTACCATACTTAGGTGCTTCTAAACAATATTTTCTTAATTGATCATATCCAGCGAAATCAGCTTTTAAAGCTTCGTTCATTTCTTGTAATGTGTATTTTTTCTCATCAAATACTAATTTCTTTATAGCTGCCATAGAATCTGTATAAGTAGCAAGACCACTCCATACAACTCCAGGTCCGAAGTTATACATAGCTCCGCCTGCTTCTACTCCTCTACCATTTTCCATACAACCTTCATACATCATAGACATAAGTGGCTTTGGTGCAAGGTCTTTATGAACACGTTGAGAAATTACTGTAGCAACACTTGACCATTTAGTAATGTATTTAATTTGCTCTTTAACAGCTGCTTCGAACTGTTCATAAGTTTTAAAGTTGCTTAAGTCTCCCATATTTGGGCATACTTGCTTACCATACCATAGTGGTACACCTTGGTTAAGAACAAGTTCTATACATATTGGCCATTGAGTATATGCTGTAGAAGTCCATTGATATAATCTTCCTGACTTCTGTGGCTCAACGCAGCCCATTAAGCAGTAATCTCTTGCGTCTTCTATAGAAACACCTTTAGCTAGCATCATTTTTATATGAACATCATCAAAATGACATGCTGGGAATCCCATACCTGCACGGATAACTTCAACTATCTTCTTAAGATATTGCTGTGGCGATCCTTTGTGTATACGGCAAGCTAAAGATGGTTGATATATTTTAACATGACGAACTGCATCCATTAAAAGATAAGTTAATTCGTTTGTAGCATCACGGCCTTCTCTAGTTACACCACCTAAACACATGTTAACGAATGGTTGGTAGCCTGCGAAGAACTTAGACGCACCTTCACTTGTTAACCACATCATTTCAGACATCTTTATAAGCATACAACCTGCTAATTCAAAAGCTTCAAAATCAGTCATACGTCCAGCTTCAATATCAGCTTTGTAGAATGGGTACATATATTGGTCAACACGTCCTATAGACATACCTGTTTGATTTTCTTCAACTACAAGTAGTGATTCTATAGTCCAAACTGCTTGAATTGCTTCCCAGAAAGTAGTTGGTTTATGTGCTGGAACTTTAGCATTTACTTCAGAAATCTTTAATAGTTCTGCTTTACGCTTAGGATTAGTTTCTTTTGCAGCAAGTTCTGCAGCATAGTCTGACATACGTTTAGCATATATCATAACGCCTTCAGCAGTATCAATTAATGATTTATAGAAATATATTTTTTCAATATCTTCTGGTCTTTCATAGTCAAGGTTAGCTAATTTTTCTTTTGATTCTTTAACTATGTCAAGCATTCCTTTTTTCATTAGGATAACATCATATCCAGGGTTAGAGTCTCCTCCACCATTTGTTGCGTGGTATGAACAGTCTGAAACGAAAGACTCTCCTGAAAGTTCCCATACTCCAGCTTCACGATACTGACTTTCGCAGTATTCATCAACGGATTGTCCTTTCCAATATGGAAATAACTCTTCACGCATTATTTTTTTATCTTCTTCTGATATATGGAATGGATCTTGTGGACGAGTTGATATTGTATCTAATTCAGTTTCCATCCATCTCCAAGCTATATCAGGAGAAAATGCTCCTGCACGAGGTTGTCCATTTGGTGCTCCAACAATAAGCTCATTATCTTGTATTACAAGTGGTGCTGTTTCACAACAATACTTGAAACACTTACCACGTAAAACTGATTTAGGCATACCTGGGTTTTCCTTAGCTATTTTAGTAATAGCTCTTGCACGGTGAGTTGTTATTGTTGGAACGTGTTTTAAGTAAGTTTCCTTTAACTTAACTAAACGCTCTGTTATTCCATCTGGAATTTGACCATTATTATTACCAGTAACACATACGTGAGCTGGTTCTTCTTTTGTTATTTCTTTAGAAACACTTGAAAACATCTTCATTAAACTTGCACGTTCTTCTTCAGTCATGTTTTTAGTAGCTTCCATAAACTTGTTTGAAAATTCATGAATATCCAAATTTATTACCTCACATTCTTTACGATATTTTTAAATGAAACTCCTTCTCCTTTTGTCGAATGAGTACACTCTGTGTAAGCGATTCACTTCAAATCAGAGATTTGAGTTCTCTGCTTAAGCGACTATCACAAAATCAGAGATTTTGGATATCTGCTTATATGATTTTTATTTTAAGTCCTTTATAACCTTCTTCAAAATACTCTCCAATAACTTAATGTTATCTATTTCTTTTGAATCTACTTTTTCTTCTTCACTGTGAACTTCATTAATAATTTCATCTACTCTGCGAACTCCATATCCAACTTTACGTATATATATCAAGTTCATAGGTGAAACATTGTCCGAAGTCATTCCATCCCCTGCAGAACCACTACCTAAAGTCATTGATGGAAATAGATTTGTAGTTGCTCCCATGCTTCCAAAAGTACCTGGAGTATTGACAAGCACTCTGCCAACAGGCTTCTTTAGTGCAAATTGTCTAATAACTTCTTCATCCTTGGAATGTATAACAAGGGTATGTCCTTGCCTTTCACTAAGTAATAGCTCTATACATTTTTCACAAGCATGAATCCAATCGTCTTCTATATAAAAAGCAAGCACAGGGCAAAGTTTTTGCCTTGAATAAGGGTTTTTTGGTGAAACAAATTTTTGCTTAGAGATAAGCAGCTTTGTATCCTCTGGAACAGTAAACCCAGCATTTTTCGCAAGATATTGTGGTGATTTACCTATTATATCTACATTTATGCTTCCATCCTTCTCTAAGAAGGTGTCTGCCAATTTTAGAGCTTCCTCTTCACTCATAAAGTATGCACCATTTATCTGAAGTTTTTCTTTTACTTCTGCTGCAACACAACTATCAACTACAATTGACTGCTCTGCACTGGCTACAACTCCATAATCAAAATTCTTGCTGTCAATAATATCTTTAACGGCTCTCTCTATATCTGCTGTACGCTCTATAAAGGCCGGTCCATTTCCATTACCACCATAAATTACCGGTTTGCCAGATTTATAAGCACCGTCAAGCATTTCATGAACTCCTGTGTTCATTATAAGAGACGTATCTTTATGATTCATAAGTTCTAAAGAGCCATTTTTAGACAGTGTATGTAAATATGCAAGAACACCTTCTGGAAGTCCAACTCCCTCTGCAGCTCTTATTAAAATATCTAAAGTTTTACCAATTGTATTCTTAGCTCTAGGATGTGGTGAAAATATAATTGCGTTTCCTGACTTGATTGCAATTAACGCCTTATATATAGTTGTAGAAACTGGACTTGTAGATGGACAAAAGGCTATAATAACACCCATTGGCACTCCAACATCCGTTGTCTTTTTCACCTTATCTTCAGCTATTACACCTACACACTTCATGTCTTTAAGTCTGCTTCTTAGAAACTTACATACAAAGCGGTTTTTAATATATTTATCTTCCCACTTTCCATATTCAGTTTCTTCATTAGATACCTTAGCAAGTTCCTTTAAATGCTTTTCAATCTCTTCAGCCATACGTTCAACTATCTCATCAAGCTTCTCCTGTGAGAAGGTTGCTAATTTCTTTTGTGCTTCGCGAGCATTTTCAACAAGAATTCTCGCTTCTTGCATGGAGAGTAAATCATTATCTATAATTCTCATTTTTCTCTCTCCCTTTTCGCTTTTATATTAAGGATTTAAAGTTTCAAGTGAATATTTTCTTATTATTTTATCAAGATCTTCATGAGGACTTGCAATAACAACGGAACTGTAAACTTCAGAACCCATATCTTCAACTGCTTTTACACCAGTCTCTACAGCTGCTTTACATGCACCTACATCTCCACGAACTAACACTGAAATATAGCCAGATGCTACATTTTCAAAACCAATTAATTCAACATCTGCAGCTTTGCACATTGCATCTGCTGCCTCCAAAACATAAACTATACCAAATGTTTCTATTAAACCTAAAGCTTTGTATCTGCTCATATATAGTTCCTCTCTCCCAATTTATTTTTATAGATCAACATCATAGATTGAAACAATGTCTCCAATATCCTTAATTGGTCTTGGCATAACATTTTGTGCTGTGAGTTTTCCTATTGCTGAAGCCGCAGCAGCTCCTGCTTCTACAGCAGCTTTAACCGCAGCTACATCACCCTTTACCATAATTGTAACAAGCGTGGAACCAACGTTTTCATATGATATTAATTCAACATTGGCTGCCTTTAGCATTTTATCTGCAGCCTCAATTGCAGGCACCATTCCTAATGTTTCAATAAGACCTAATGCTTCTTCTCCGTAATATCTCATTACATTTTCTCCTTCCTATTTTTCCATATATGTGTTTTAAATTATTTAATATATTTATTTATTGTTGCAGCTCCATCTTCATGTGCATGATAGTAAACAACTAATTCTCCAGCTGCATCTAATTCAAATCTTGTTTCTTCAATAAGACCATTTGCTTCAGCTGTCATTAATGCATTTATTACAGCATTCTTTTTCAAAGCTTTAAAGCTTCCATATTGTCCTTTTAATGCTTCTATAACATCATTTGCAGAAGCTTCTTCAACTTTAGTAAAATGTTTTAAGATAGCATAATTAAGCGGCTTCATTCATTGAACCTCCCATATCATCATTTTTTCTTCTAAATAAATCTAGTGGATTCATAGATATTGTAAGGATACCAAACATCATTATTACAGCTCCAATCCAAGCAACTGAAGGTAATGACCATCCATCCATGCCTCCATAAACTCCTAAAAGTAATAAACAGAATAATGGTCCAAAGAAAGAATATGTACCATTACATGCTGTACCAAGTCCTGCTCCACACATACTGTTTCCAGCATACCATGTCATAAAAGTAATAACTGATAAAAGACCACTTAGAATAAACCATTTCATTGCTGGACCACTTGTAAAGGCTTGTGCTGCAAGGCTAAAGGAAATACCAGCTTTACCAGACATTATTCCTAAAACTGGAACTACAACAAATAAATTTGCTATACCTGATGTTACTTGACGAATAGCAATACCAATTTCATAATCTATCATTGCTGTACCATACCCAGCTACACAGCCTTCAAAGCCCCATGCAAGTGCTGCAATAATCGCTATACCAAATCCAACAAAAGTTTTTGTTGAAGCAGCACCATTACTAAAGCTTGTACTACCAATTAAGAAACTAGCAAATACACATACTAAGATACCAAAAGCCATACGTTTATCTAATTTCTGTTTAAATAATATTTTTCCAAGTATTGCTGCAATTGCAGGACACAAGGCTGATATTGGAACAACTATTGAACCAGCCATTTGAAGCGCTATAACATAAGCAGTACCTGCTACTGGTCCTCCAATAAGAGCTGCTAATATCATTACACGTCCTGGTTTTGTATTAATACATCTTAAGAAATCTCCAAATTTACCTTTAATTACTGAATATAAAATTGCCCATACAGCACTAACTGAATCATTTATTGCATTACCAAGTGCTGCAACTAAGTATGCTAATACAAATGCTGATAATCCTGCTGTATTAGCTCCATACCAGTCACCCCATACTCCTTTTGTCATTCCCATGGTTAAAAATGCTGTATACATTCCATAGGTAAGTCCCGAAAATAAAGCTAGTGATATACCTTTTTTAAAGAAATTACTTGTTAATTTCTTCTTTGCTGCTATTGCTGCTTTTGAAACTTCCTTCATAAAAATTAAAACTCCTTTCAATAAATCTCTTTATATAATTAATTATTTTTATATACTAAATCTGAATTCTCTGCTTCATTTGCACAATAATAAACTTCTATTTTTCCATTTTCATTAAATTGAAATCTTGTTCTTTTAACTGCACCAAATGCCTCTGCTGTCATTAAAGTCATTATTACAGATCTTTTTTTTAAATCTTTAAAACTTTCATATTCCTGTTTTAAAGCATTTGTTATATCTTGAGCGCAAGCTTCTTCAACTTCTGTAAAATATTTTAATATAGCAAAATCAAGAGATATCATTTTAAGCTGCCTCCTTTTTACGGAACAACTCCATTGGATTCATAGCTATTACAAGAATACCAAACATCATTATGACAGCTCCAACCCAAACTATAATTGGTAAATTCCATCCTTGCATACCACCCATTACTCCAAGAACTAACCAGCAGCAAAATGGTCCCCAGAAAGAATATGTACCATTACATGCCATTCCAAGAGCAGCGCCACACATACTGTTTCCGTTGTACCAGCTCATGTAAGAAACAAAAGCACAAAGACCACTTAATGCAAACCATATCATTGCTGGTCCACTTGTAAAGGCCTCAACAGTTAAGCCAGTTGAAAATTTAACTCCACCACCAAATAATAAACCAAATAAAGGAACTAATATTAATAGATTTGAAAGTCCAGATGTTGCCTGACGAATTGTAATACCAATTTCTGAATCAATCATTGATGTACCATATCCAGCTACACAACCTTCAAATCCCCATCCAAGAGCTGCTATGAAAGCAATACAAAGTCCAAGAAACATTCCTTTTGGAGCATCGCTGCCAATACTAGTACTACCGATCATAAAGCTAGATAAAACACAAATACCAATACCAGCTATCATACGTTTGTTTAACTTCTGCTTGAATAATATTCTTCCCAAAATAGCACCAATAGCTGGACAAAGTGCTGTTATCGGAATAACAATCGAACCTGCCATTTGAAGCGCTACTACATACGCTGTACTTGAGATCGGTCCTCCTATAAGTGCCGCTAATATCATTACAGCACCTGGCTTAGTCTTAAGACATCTAAAGAAATCTCCTAGCTTACCTTTGAAAGTTGCATATCCCATTGCCCAAATAGAGCTACAGGTATCGTTTACCGCACTACCAAGAGCAGCTAGTACATATGTAATAACAATAGCCGACAAACCTGCTGTGTTATCACCATACCAGTCGGCCCATACTCCTTTCTTCATTCCCATAGTTAAAAATGCCGAATAAAATCCATACATAAGACCTGAAAAAAGAGCTATTGAAATACCTTTCTTAAGAAAATTAGCTTTTAATTTATCCTTTGCAAAAATCGTTTCTGAGGTTATAGCCTTTGAAACTTTCTCCATAAAATGAACCCCTTTCACCTATACAATTAATGACTTTTTTTACACTATGTTCTTAAATAAAACTTCGTAATGGGAATATTTTAGATTGTTTCAAGATTATTATGATTTGGGATATCTTACTGTTAAATTATCAAACAACTTTTCATTTATATCTCTTAGTTGTTTTACTTTCAACTAGATTATATCCCTTTCCCTATAGGGTAAAGTCAATACATATTTCACAATAATATTTTAATAAAAACTAAAATTCTACATTTACCGCTATATTTAGCGTTGTATTTCAACTTTTTTAATCGGTTTCAATTCCTTTATTAGGTATTTATGTGAACATTTTAGGTAATAATATTGGTATACTTTTCACAATGCTATTTATATTTCATAAATATACTTTCCCCTACGGTTAATGTTTTAAGTACTAATGACGCTATCTAATATTCGAACCTTATTAATAAATACATATCGGAGCATAAATTAAGTTTCGGACATGTTTATTTGTAGCTTCTGGTGTATGCTCCGCAAAAAAACATAAGCGGTAAGCAATCATCTTTCAAGGTGATTGCTTACCGCTTATGTTTTTTATCTCTTAATTTTTATCATAACCTCTGTTACAAACCTATCCGTATTTTTAGTAGTCCAATAGTCTGTTACATATCTTTCATAGCATTCTTCGGAGCATATATAACCGTGTTCTCTAGTCCAAGCTTCTATCTTTTTGTATGTTTCATCAATATTCTCATGAGCTCCTATATGGTAGCAAGAAGCTGCCATCCAACCACCATATTCAATGCATTCTTCCTCTTTGCACTTTAAGATAGTCTGCTGCATTATTTTCATCCTATTGCATTTTCCATCCATCTTATCCCTATAAGATGGAAAATTTATAATTACAGGACCTGTTATTGCATTATTTATACTGTCAATATAATTATTAAACTCTATATTGATTATAGAATCCATATAATCATATTGAAAATCTTGATTTAAAAATACTAATTTCTTGTTATCTATATATTTTATAGCTACATCACTAACATTATTTTCAAGTACCATCTGTGCCTCAACTATAAGATCACGCCAATCTTTGACCGATCTTATCTTCAAATTTATTTCTCTATCAAGTTCTTCTAATTCATCAATTTTGTTTCTAAAGCTTTTATCAACAAAATCATATGTTGTTCCTTCTAAAAAAGCTTTCATTTCTTCCAGTTTAAACCCGCTCTGTTTATAATATCTTATAACGGGTACAGTCAATAAATTTTCCTTGCTGTAATATCTATATCCATTTTCATTACTTACTTTATCCGGTGATAATATATTCATTCTGTCATAATATCTTAGCGCTTTTTTTGTTATTTTACATATTTCCTCAACTTTCCCTATTGAATATAGCTCGCCAGCCATAGTTACAACTCCTTTTTTTAATTTTTTTGATTATATTTCAAATTATATTCTATTTCAAACGTTTTCTCAAGTTTTTTTGTATCACAAAAAACCACTCACCAATGAGTGGTTTAAAATAAAATATTTTACCCCAAAACCTTATATAAAATATTTAATAAATCTTCACTTGTTGCTTCTCTAGGGTTTGCAGTTGTACATATATCCTTACAAGCTGCACTAACAATTTCTTCTCTGTATCCTTTAGCTAACTCCATATCAGCGCCTTGTTCCTTTAGTGTTGCTGGAATCATCAAGATTTTTTGAAGCTCTATAACGCTTCTAATTAAATTATTAACTCCAATGCTCACATTTGGCGCATGTAGCTTTAATAATTTAGCAAGTCTTTGATATTTTTTCGCTGCTACTCCATATTCAACATTAAAAGTACTTTTATTTAAATTAGCGTTATATTCAATAACATAAGGAAGTATAATGGCATTGCTTCTGCCATGAGATATGTGTAATTTGCCACCTACAGCATGAGCTAAACTATGAGTAATTCCAAGTCCAGCCGCGTTAAAGGCCATACCGGCAAGACATGATGCATTGTGAAGTTTTTCTCTTGCTACTAAATCATTCCCATCAGCATAAGCTTTTGGTAAAAATCTAAAAGCTAAAGTAAAAGCTTTTTCTGCAAGAGCATCTGAAAAATCTGTAGCATTTTTTGAAACGTAAGCCTCCATGGCATGTGTTATTACATCCATCCCCGTATCTGCAGTTATAGTCTTCGGAACGGACTTCACCAATTCTGGGTCAAGAATTGCAACTGGTGGAAGAAGAGATTTGTCTGCAAGAGCATATTTTAATGCTTCCTCTTTGTTTGTAATTACCGCATATTCTGTTACTTCAGAACCTGTACCACTTGTAGTAGGTATAGCATAACACTCTTTTACAAAAAGAGCGTCTCCAGTAACTTTTTTCGCATATTCTCTTATAGCTTTAGCACCATCGATGGCTGAGCCTCCACCAAGAGCTATCATAACTTCGGCATTACATTCTTGTAGTTTTTGAATACCAACTGCAACAACTTCTACGGATGGATCAGGTACGATATCGCTATATACAGATACCTTACAATCACAAAGTTTTTCTTTCACCTTTGTAACCATACCTGAAGTTTCCATAAACTTATCACATACAATCAGTACCCTTTTATTCTTAACTTCTTTTAGTTTGTCTAAAGCGCCTTCACCAAAACAAATTTTTGTGTTAATACTAAATTCTTTCATACTACTTAATCTCCTATTTTACAAAGATATTTAAGATATGAATGAATTAGTTGTTTTCTAATTTAAAAATAAAATTTTCCCATAATCATAACAATCAAAACAAATTTATAAAAAAGTTTACTTAATGTATTATATCAACATTGTATTAATAATACAATGTTTTTTAACTGGATGAACAGTTAAATAAATAACAAGTTAAATAAATAACAAGTTAAATAAAAAATAAATTGATTTTCATATATGTTATTGTTTCCATTAATGAATATAAATATAAAAAAATAATACATATATAAATTATATATGTATACAACTAAACAATTTCTTATTTTCTATTGTTCTCCTACCAATTTCATCTATTTTCTTAGATTAGTTAACTGCGTAAATTAGATATAAAATATGAATATAGAGTTTAAAAACAGAAAATTAACTTATACGTAGGGATGTGTTTCCAAAGCTTAAGGCACATATAAAAACTTTTTTATCAGTCTTAGCTCAACATTTTAGGAAATCTTAGGATCTTTAATATGTTTGAGGCACGAGTTTATTAAAGGTCCTTAGATTTTCAAAATGTCGAGCTTTAGACTGATTAAAAGTTTTTATCGTGCTGAAGCTTGGAAACACATCTCGGAGTGTAAGTTAATTTTCGGCCGTACACCTCTATATTTATGTTATTAATTTTTACTTTTTTGAACTTCATCTATAGCATCAATAATTGAACTACGTAATCCCTTTCTTTCCAATGCTGCTACCCCAACTATAGTAGTTCCTCCTGGAGAACATACTGCATCCTTCATCATTCCTGGATGTGTATTTGTGAGCAACTGTAGCTTACCTGTACCAACTACCATTTGACTTGCTAACTTATAGGATATATCTCTAGGTAATCCATGCATTACTGCAGCATCCGATAAGGCTTCTATAAACATACTTGTAAAAGCTGGACCACAGCCACTTACTGTACCTGCAATACCTAAATTTTTTGTTTCTGCATTTTCAATAAGTGCAATCTGCGAAAATAGGTTCACAAATGACTCATGCTCTTCAAGAGTTAACGAACTTTTGTTTTCACAAACAATAATCCCTTCTCCAACTGATACTGGAGTATTTGGTAATGTACTTAAATGATGAGTATTGGGTGATAATATCTTTTCATATCGATCAAAGGTATAATTTACTACGACCGAAATAACAATTTTACCAACTAGTTTTTCTTTAATAGGTGTAATTACCTCTTCAACAAGATTCGGTTTTACCGAAATTACAACCATATCTACATTTTCTACCAATTCCTTTGAATCTTTGCAAGGAATAAATCCTTTAGATTTAGTATTTTTGCATAATTTATCCCAGTTTTTTGCACAAGCATATATCTGTTCAGCTTTAATTGAATTTTTATAAACTAGTCCATTTGCAAGTGCTTGTGCCATATTCCCAAATCCTATAAATCCTAATTTCATTTGTATCCTCCTATTGCGTTAAACTCTACCATCACTGTATAAATAATTCTTACATCTCAATTATATACTATTATGAATAAGTTATAAATCTTTTAGATATACCCAAAAATTTAATACTCTTTTTTCTCGAAAGTCCACGAGCTTACTGCAAATAGAATCAATGTATATGCTACTAACAAGGTGAAAACATTCAAGATCTTATTTATAGGTGCAATTGCTCCTATAAATAATTTGTACCAGCCTGTGTAAGACGTGAATATCATTGCATTAATACTTGGAAAAATTATGCTGACTGCAACAATAATAGCGTATCCAAACACAGATAACATCACTGTACTGGAGCTATTCTTGCAAACTTGAGAAACTGTAATAGCAAAAAGAGTTATAGGAAGCATTGGAACAATTGATATCGCATATGATAAAAAAGTTTCTAGGATGTTTAATGCTCCTATGCCGTTAAAAATTATATTAGAAATAGTACTTGTCATTAAGCAAACCAGCAAAGCTAAAATAACATATATAATAATTGCCAATAACTTTGTAATAAAAATGCTGGTCCTACTTATGGGTCTTGTAATGATTGCCTTAATAGTCCCGCTTTCCTGTTCTGCAGTAAACAAATCTGCTGCTGCCATAGCAATCATAAGCGGAAGTATAAATCCAGTTGAAATAGATAGAACTGTGTTTGGCATATTGTTAGATAAAAGCCCAATTAGTCCTTTTGATACTTTTCCCAAAAAAGATGCTAAAATGCCAATAAGACCTATTAATATAAGTAAATATCTATATTTTTTTAAACTTAATAATTTAAGTATTTCGTTTCGAACACCTGCTTTGATTATTTCCATAGAGACTCCTCCTCTCTACTTTCAACCGCTTCAAGAAAATACTTCTCAAGGCTTCCGCTTTTCTCTAATACTTCCTTCATTGTAGCTGTCTTTAATAGTCTTCCTTCCTTCATAATAGCAATTTTATTACACATAACTTCTAATTCATGAGCAAGATGGCTAGAAATTAAGAAAGTAGTTCCTTTTGATTTAGCCTGCTTCATAATAATCTCTCGAATAGCTACCATTCCTTCGATATCTAATCCATTGGCAGGCTCATCTAAAATAACAAGCTTGGGTTCTGATAACAATGCCAAAGCCAAACCAAGTCTCTGTTTCATTCCTAAAGAAAACTCTTTAACTTTATCATTTTGATATTGCAATAAACCTGTTTGTCTTAATATATCTTCAATTCTTGCTGCTTTAACATTCTTATAGTAGGCTGCCGCATTCTCGAGATTTTTTTTCGCACTCATATATTCATAAACCGCAGGAGCCTCAATTAAGCATCCGACATGCTCAAGGGATTTTTCACCATCATTTTCAACACTTCTCCCAAATATCTGAACATCACCCTCATCAGCTCTTGATAACCCTGTGATAATTTTCATAGTAGTTGTTTTCCCTGAACCGTTTGGTCCTAGTAACCCGTAAATATCTCCTACGTTAACTTGAAAAGAAACTTCTTTAATACCTCTTCCGTTTTTATATATCTTAGTAAGATTATCTATTATTAGTGCCACTTCTCTTCCCTCCCTTGTAGAAGAGGTTGTCAAACTATAAAATATTGTGAAGCAATATTTTTATGAGAGGACAATTGACAGAGGACAGAGGACAGTGAAGGTGAGTTTTCTTCCTTACGTCTGAAAACTAATTTATTTCTTCTGAATTCGTTTCGCTAAAGCGAAACATCATCGGTTTAATTAAGCATACCTTAATTAAACCTTATTATCCAATGTAAAACTAAATTAAAGATTTTTCGTAGTGTAACGGAGAAAAATCCTCCTTCACTGTCCTCTGTCCATTGTCCTCCGTCCTCTAAAAAATAATACGTCATATTATTTTTATTGTTCGGCAGCCCTTTTAATTTTTCTTATGACTACTCTCCACGGTGATTTTTTGTCCAATCAATAGTAGTTACTTCTTTACCAGTTGTATCAATTGTATCAACTTTAGTGTTTCCTAAATCAGTTATTTTTGCAGTTAATGCTACTGATACCTCATGGGATGCACCACTTGCGTCTTTTCCTGTTATAGTCACTGTAATCTTGTTATCCTTTAGTGTACTACCATCTACAGTAGCAGTCATTGAAATAGCTTTAACATCTATATCGCTTAGCTTTGGTATTTTATCAAATGCAGCTTTCATTTCATCAGAACCTATCTTATCACCATTTTTATGTTTCTCTATAGAATTGCTATTTTCTGCAGCTGTTGAAATTGCTAGTTTTGCAAGTTCTGGTATTTGCGCTCCTTCAAGATTTACACTGATAGTCTGTCCATCCTTAACAAACTGATTCTTAACATCACCAACTAATGTGTCAGTAATCATTTCAGCTAATTTTACTGTACTGCTGGATTCTGATAACTTTTCCTTTTTATCACTATCACTCTTTTTGTCGCCTCTATTTACGCTGTAGTACTTTCCATCTGCATTTATGACGTAGGTTCCATTATTTTCACTGGTCTCATACGTTTTCTTCACACCGTCAACAGTGATATTACTTTGAGAAGATTTATTCTCCTGACTAAGTTTTTCTACAGTATCACCTGAGAGAATAACAGATCCATTGTCCTTCACCTCAAACTGTGCACTAACGGTTTCATTTTCAGCAAGCACTATAGATTTTACTGCATCCCTGTAGTTCTCATATCCAGAACCGGTTGCCGCAAATGCGGTTGCGCTTAAGGATAAAAGAAAACATCCCGCTGCTGCTGAAACTGCCACTGTCTTTAATCTCTTTTTTTTCATAACCACTACCTCCAATAAATTTTATAGCCCTTTCTTTTGGGCTGTATATATCATATCAAGCAATGTTAAACTCATAATCCTAAAAAGGTAAACAGAAGTTAAACTGCATATTAAATAATATAACTTTATGCACTAAGCCTTTGTTTTCACCCTGCATTGCTCTGAATATTCCACCATAAAATTTTCGTCTTCCTTCTCCAAGCCATCATATATTTCCCGTAACTGTTTTCCAATAATTTTAATGTCTTTTTTCTTAACTAACTTATAACCTGAATTCTGCAAGGATGGTAATTTACCCACGAGTATTTTTTTTATTTTATCTTGGAACTCATCTAATGTACTTCCCTTATAGAGTTCTTTCCCATCAGAGAAATGCTCTCTATAGATAGGAATATCTCTAATCAAAATAGGAATCTTCATTGCAAGTGCTTCAAGTAGAACAATGCCTTCCGTTTCTTCATGGGTAAGAAACAAAAATAAATCACTGCCACTATAAGCATCACGTAGTTCATCACGGCAGATATAACCTGGAAATATCACATTTTGGGGTGCTGTGCTAATAGACTCACGCACAGTGTCAGGTATTAGATTAGGATTGGTATAACCAAACCAGAAGAATGTTACCTCTGGCATCCTTTTTGCTAATTTTACAAAGTCACCGATGCCTTTACGCTCTATATAATGCCCTACAGAAATAACTATCTTTTGATCATCTGATAGCTTGTATTTTTCGCGGAATCGCTTTCCACCTTCTACACCAGGAGAGAAATAAGAAAGGTCAACCCCATTTGACAATGCAAAAATAGGCTTTTTAATTCCATAACCTTCTAACAACTTTTTAGAGTATTCTGTAGGAGTGATGATAACGTCCCCTAATTTATAGCAAAACATAATCCACTTCTTAAAAATTGGAGCAATAATGTTAGATCCCTTGAAGGAATTTTTAAAATCTTCCATAGTAGAATGGGCATAATAAACAACCTTTTTCTTTCTCAGCTTTGCCATCATAGCAACAAATATAGAATCAGGAAAGATGGTATTAAGCTGAACTATATCATAATCATCTTTTATATCTGTGGTATATGAAACTCCACTTTCCTCCAAAGCCTTTTGTTGATGATGAATAGCCCTCCCAATGCCGCTCTTCTCCACAAGTTTTAAAAGTCCAGTATACAATAATATTTTCATATGATAATTCCTCCTATCCTTTATAATAATGCTGATAAGTGTTTTATTATTAGAGTAAGTCCAAAACTGTATGCAGCAATAGCACAAGGTTTACCTAAGAGTATGATCATAATAAATTTTTCAAACTTGATCTTACTTACTCCTGCCAGATAGCATAGAAAGTCGTCTGGTGCTACCGGCATAAAGATTGCTATGGCAAAGGCCTTTTCAAAGCCAGGCTTTTGCAGCCACCCCGCATACTTGTCGAAAGTCTCCTTCTTGGAAATGTTTCGAACAAAGTTAATACCATATCTCCTAGATAATAGAAATGCTGCAATTGAGCCAATGCATATACCAATATAGTTATATATAAATCCCTGCACGGCACCAAAAGCTAGAACACCACCAACACAGCCGAGGCCACCAGGAGAAATAGGCAGTACTACCTGAACAGCTTGAAATATAATAAAAATAAATGGTGCAAACCACCCAAACCTTCTCAAAAATGTCTCCATCGCTGTCTGCGATGTAAATATATGAGTTTGAATACCATATATGAAAGCTAGCACCGTCAGCACCAGCCCGATAAATGCGGAACCATTAACTAAAACATTCCACTTCATACGTTGTACTTGTTCCATTTTGGCACCTCCCTTTATCGATTCAATATGAAAGCTGTATATATAATATCAAGTAATGTTAAACTCACAGCCCTGAAAAGTTAAACAAAAGTTAAACTGTCTATAAAAAAACCACTTCTGCAATTTTCGCAAAAGTGGTTACTCTTCTATATTTATTTTAAACTTTGAAACGATACCCTGCTCCCCATACCGTCTCAATATGGATAGGATTGGATGGGTCTTTTTCTATTTTTTCTCTTAGCCTATTAACATGAACTGCAACAGTTTTAATATCACCATAGGCGTCCATTCCCCAAATTCGCTCATATAATATTTCTTTACTAAAAACAATATCTGGATTTGTTACAAGGAATAAGAGCAATTCATACTCTTTATTCTTAAACTCAATCTCTTTGCCATCTACATAAACGCGGTGGGTTTGGGGATTAACTTTTATATTTCCAACCTGTATTTCTTCATTTTTAACTGTTTGACCAGATGTTAGCCGCTCATATTGTGCTAAGTTTGCTTTTACTCTTGCAACAAGCTCTGTAGGAGAAAAAGGTTTGCTAACATAGTCATCAGCCCCTAGGCCTAAACCCCTTATTTTATCCACATCTTCTATCTTTGCAGTTACCATGATTATAGGAACATCAATTATTCCTCTTATCTTCTTACAAATTTCATATCCATCCATACCTGGCAGCATTAAATCAAGCAATATCAAATTATATTCGCCAGAAGTTGCTTGTTTCAGTCCTTCTACTCCATCTTCTACAATAGAAGTTTCAAACCCATTTATCTCTAAAAAATCCCGTTCAATTTCAGCAATAGACTTATCATCTTCAATAATTAGAATTTTCTTCAACACCCTTACCTCCTGCATGTTTAGGGAGCATCATTGTAATGGCAAGCCCACCTTCAGGTACATTCTCTGCCCGTATTGATCCACCCAATTTTTCTAAAATTTTAGCTGTTATAGAAAGGCCTAAACCACTGCCTTTGCTTGGATTGGTTCTAGCTCGATCTCCCCTATAAAAGACATCAAACAGCTTTTCAAGTGCCTCATCAGAAACACCTGGTCCATTATCCGCCAGTGTAATAGTTACATACTTATCTTCCTCCTTGCAGCTAATTTTCATTTGACCTTTTTCTTGTGTTTTGTATTTTACACTGTTTTCTAAAATATTAATTACCGCATTTCGTAACTGTACAATATCTACCTGAACATAGATGTTTTCCACGTTTTGTGCTAACTCAATACCAAGACCTTTTCTCTGATATTCTTCTGAAAGACTGGCTACCATATTAGACATCTCTTTACCAATATTTATTCGCTCAAGATAAAATGGAAACTCCCCAATATCCAGCTTAGAAAATAAAAACAGTTGGTTGACAATATGCTCCAAATCATTTGTCTTATTTTTTATAGTATCCAAATAACGTTTTTGGGTTTCTGGTGTTGATGCCACCCCTTTTTCTATTCCCTCCACATAAGCCTTTATAGAAGTGAGAGGCGTACGCAGATCATGAGAAATTCCAGCAATTAATTCTTTACGATTAGCTTCATCCTTTTGTCTGGCATTTACAGAATCTAAAAGTCTTTGTGCCATCTCGTTAAAGTCTGAGCAAACACCAGCAAATTCATCTTTTCCATCATACTCAATGTGATAATCTAAATTACCATCACGAATTTGGTGTACTCCATATACCAGTGTATCTAAAGGCGTTATAATACTTTTAAATACAAACCGCGTTAAAAGTCGGTTTGTTAAAATTATGATAATAATAATAAAAAGTGCCCCTATTATACATAAATTGATCAAATAAGTGTGATAAGCATTATGCTCTTCTTTATTATGTCTGCTAAAATTAGTATCTGTTAAAAGTATACTGTATTTACCAATACTTTCTCTATACACTGCAAAATTATCCATAATAAATGTATGACTACCACTCTGTGTTAAAGCGGTATCCAGAATGGGTATACTTTCACTAGATGAAGATGGGTATACCAACTCCTTGTCTCGATAAATAGATAAGGAAATTTTCGTATTTTTAAGCTTTTCATTAATGTCATCTATATCTGTCTTCATCTGCTCAAGGTTAGTATTTTCCGACCATTTATTCTCAAGCATATTAATTCTTTCTATGGAATCATAAAATAATTTTTCATTATCTCCAAGATGTTTTCCATTGTTAATTTCCGTTATTTCCCCAAATACAAACATAGTGCCGCCGGTTATCACAAGACTAAGAATTACTGGTATAACAAGCATTAGGAAATTGGAAATAAATAAACGCCGCTTAATGTTCAAATAGTTCACCTCACTTTATTTATTATACTATAAAGTGTTAATATTCTCTGCTAAGAACTCTTTTAATATTTATTCTGTATTCCACTTCCTAAAGGGGTGTATAATCTCTATATAACGCTGGAATTTTATTTACAGCTTTTTTTGAACAATACTCAATATTACTTGCTGAATCAAGAGTTAAATTAAAAATGGCAGAGCAAACAACAGAAATAATTTTAACACATTGTGTTATATCCCATAAGTAAGATGATTCACCTTTAACATAATTACGTAACATATCTTTAATTAAAACTTTAAATGAAGATATGCTTTTTATAGTTGAGTTTATATTATTAGTTCGACTCTTATTTAAATCACTGTTTAGAATATGATAATTTTCAAATAGATACCTTTGCAAATCACGTTCATATTTTAAATGATATGGAATATTGCCAACTGATCCAGATATATGAGAATGACAGCAAAAATCACATAGATAATGAATAACAACTCCTAATTGCATTGAAAAATAGGCATTAAATTTTTTAACTAAAAAAAGCTTTTCTATCTTTTCAATAACATATTCCAGAGATTTCTCCCTATAATGCGGATGAGTTATAACATGCCAACTTTGATCAACCATTACAAGGCCAAAATTAAACATAAACTTTGAAAATCCTTCAGGAACAATATTTATGTTATTGCTAAATGCTAATTTCGCTAACTTAACATGTGTTTTTATTTTCATAGTTAACTTCTCCTATCTGGCACATAAATTATTAATTCTAAAAATCTATATATGGATTAAAAACTTTATGTCTTCTTAGTGGGACTTAAGAGCAGTCATATTTCTATATAATAAATCTTCATAATCTTTCTTTTCCAAAAGCACATTTTTATACAGTTCCTCTACTGTATAAGCAAAATTCTCGACAGAAAACTTTTTAGTTGATTCAATAGCTTCATGAGACAGATTTTTCTTTAACAAGTTATTGTACAAGATGGAATCCAAAGATCTTAAAAACTCTTCTTGGTCATGAAAAGTATATCCATTCACATTATTTTGTACTACACCCTCTAAACACTTATCTGCTTTTGCTACAACAGGCAGTCCTGAAGCCAATGCTTCGATGTAGGTAAGACCTTGAGTTTCACTCTGCGACGCACTGATAAAAACATCACCTATCTGATAATACATGCCAATCTCATCCCAGGGTCTTTCTCCTGCAAAAATTGTCTGTTTATAGATACCCAGTTCTCTTGCCATATCTTCTAGATTACTTTTTTCTGGTCCATCACCAATAAGGACAAATTTCACACCTTCTTTATCTTTTAAATAAGACTTCATAGATATTAGTATTTCTTCAATATTTTTTTCTTTAGATATTCTGCCAACATAAAGCAAACACTTGTCTTCTACTCCAATTCCCAAAGAAGTACGTAAATTACATATGGCTTCAGAATCATAATTGTATTTCGAAAACTTATCTAGCTTAATACCAGTAGGTATGACAGAAATATTCTGCTTTATCTCATAAGACAAAAGTAATTCTTTTACCTTATCAGTAGGAACTATGACTTCATCTGCAGAATTGCAGAAATTAAGACTTAGTTTTCTAGCTGCCATTTTTGCAATAGGTGCCAAAGCTGCAAGCTTTACGATATAGTGTGTGTAATCTTCATATATGGTATGGTAAGTGTGCAAAAAAGGAATATTTAATTCCTTAGCTATAGTTCTTCCAAAAATACCAAGTGAAAATTCTGTATGAGTATGGATTAAATCTAAATCCAACTCCTTTATTAACTTTGCTAATCTATGATTATAGAAGACTCCAACACGTCTTTCACTAACAAAAGGAATACTAGGTACTCGATAGACATTCGTTTCTTTCTTCTCTGCTTTAGGATCTGTTGTTGTAAAAACATACACCTGGTGTCCCAATCTTTCAAGATTTTCTTTTAGCATTAATACTGAAGTTGCTACTCCATTAATTTGTGGATAATAGGTGTCAGTAAAAAGTCCTATTTTCATTTCTCCACCCCTTACTTTAATTTTGCTTATATATATAGTGTAAATCAGAAATGTAAAATTCAAAGAAACCAAAGTTAAACTATTGTTAAACTAAAGATTCTAACTTAAATCTCCTTGATGCTAATATAGAATATATGGGACAGAAAAGGATAGAATAGAAATACACTTTATTATAACTATTACTTAAAATATTCATATTCTTTACATGGAGGTTTCTTATGAATAATAAAGTTAAAGTTGCGAAATTATCTATATATTCTAATACAGTTTTAATACTATCAAAGTTGATAGCAGGATTTATAAGCGGTTCTGTTAGTATCATTTCCGAAGCAATCCATTCGACAATGGATTTGTTAGCCGCTATTATAGCATTTTTCTCAGTCAGAGCATCAGATAAACCAGCAGATGAAGAGCATCCCTATGGTCATGGTAAGTATGAAAATGTATCTGGTGTAATAGAGGCCTTACTTATTTTTATAGCGGCTGCATGGATAATATTTGAAAGCATTAAAAAACTTCTTCATCCTGAACCTGTTGAATCTGTAGGAATTGGTTTTATTGTCATGTTCGCATCGGCATTTGTAAATTATTTAGTGTCTAGAAAGCTATACAAAGTAGCTAGGCAAGAAGATTCAATTGCCCTTGAAGCAGACGCTCTTCACCTTAAAGCAGATGTTTACACCTCTTTAGGCGTTGGGGGAGGACTTTTACTAATTTGGATTACAAAACTTAATTATCTTGATCCTGTAGTTGCTATTCTTGTAGCCATATTTATACTTAAAGAAGCTTATCATTTACTAATATCAGCCTTCAGCCCTCTTATCGATGTTAAGTTATCTGAAGAAGAAATTAAGATTATTACTGAACAGATTAATCAACATAAATCTGTTTATTGCGATTATCATAATCTTAGAACAAGAAAATCTGGTAAAACAAAATATGTTGATTTACATCTAGTATTTCCTGAAGATATGACTGTTAAGGTTGCTCATGATTTGTGTGATGTGATTGAAAATGATATAGAGAAAATTCTAAAAAATACTGAAATATTAATACATCTTGAAGCCTGTACAAAAGCGTGTACTGAATGTAAACTTAACGATAATAGCAATAACTGTATTGTTCATAAGGATAATAATTAGGGATATTCTATTTAAACAAACAATAAAATAAAGACTTCTATATTTCTCATAAAGAAGTCTTTATCAAAATTATCACTCTATTGATTATTAAACTTTTTCTATACTCTTAATTATAATTGTATTTTAGGTATTATACGATACACTTCTAATAAAACAATATTTAAAGTTAACCATACTCCGCCAAAAACATATCCGGCATAAACATCACTTGGATATTGAAGTTGATAGAATAGAGGGCTTAATCCCCCAAGAAAACAAATAATTATGGTTATTACTACAGAAGCAGTCCTAACCCACCCCTTCTTTATATGACGTAATACAAGAAAACATAAGAAGCCATAGGCAACAATTGCCATAAAAGAATTTTTACTTGGAAACGTATATTTAATACTTTCTATAATTGCTTGCCCAGATGGCCCTAGCCTTCTAAAGATAAGTCTTAATATAGCCTGCAAAATTTCTCCACCCCAAATCGTTAAAAATACAAATCTGGTTTCAAGAAATTTATCTATACCTCTTATCATAATCAGTATAATTATACAAATAGTCACTGGTATTAATATATTTATAGATATTATATTATCAAACAACTCCATCATATATCGCCAATCTTCTGTGAAAATTGTTTTTATCAGATAGCTTACAATCATATCAAATTGGTCAAATTCATGAGCTAAAAAGTCTTGTATAACACCAATTACAAGAGCAGAAAATGCTAAAAAAGCTACAGCCAACCCTGCTATTGCAACTTTAATTTTACCAAAAGAATTAAATGTTTTTACAGAATTTCCAAGCATTCTTATGGTAAATTCAATAATTCTCTGCTTATAATTCCTATATAGATATATGACGATTATAATTAAAGCTATTATCAAACCACCTATAATTAAGTATTTAGTAATCATCCTGTGATACTTTTCCCAATTGGTTCCTAGAACCTTTCCTAAAGAAATAAATGTTGCAGTCCATATAAAAGCTCCTGTATAAGCATTTAACGCAAACTTTTTATAGGAAATTTCTGTTGTTCCTGAAAAATATCCTGTAATATGCCTAACACCTGGTATAAAATATGAAATTACTAATAGTCTGTTGCCGTACTTATTAAACCATATTGAAGTTTTATCTAACTTGTCTGGGCCCAAATGAATATAATGACCATATCGCTTAAAAAACTTAACCCCTAATATTTTCCCGATAAAATAAGATATGGTTACACCTATAATTGCTCCGGATGCTGCAAGCACAATACTTGAAAACCAATTCAGCTTCTGTTGATTTATAAGAAAACCGCAATAGGTCATAAGAACTTCACCGGGAAGTGGAAATGCAATCAACTCTAACATTAATGCAACCAACAAAACTATATATCCGTAATGATTAAGTAGTCCCGTTATAAACTGCAATTTATAGATCCCTCCAATATCCTGCCTTGCATAAACCAATTATAGTATCAAAGTTGTTATTCTTATTGATTATTTAATATTTTCTTATCTGTATCATTACTAAACTTCAACTTGCTAAGCAGTAACTTTTCGATCTTTGTATAAAACTCTTCAATTTTATGTTTCAATACTAAGTTATATAAATAGTTTGTAGCAAATACCATTATATATGCACCTATAACATCTGATGAATAATGATTTCCAACATATACTAAAAATATTACCTCTTGATACTATTCAAAAATTTAAATGAGGATATTGAGCTTATAAATCCCCTATTTCTAATGTCAAAAAATCTTTTTCTACATCATAAATATTTTTGTATTCCTCATCTAAGCCTAACAGCCTTTTCAAAAATTTTAATTCACTTGAGGATAATTCAAGTTCATCATACCAGGACTGTGATTTTCTATTAGTTTTTTTGAAAGAAGAATAATATAAATGAAGAAGCAAGTGACCGAAATACGAAAAATCTACAGAAGGAATATATCGCTCATTATTTACTACTCTAGCAAGTCCAAAGTCAATAAGATAAACATCTTCTTCATTAATAATCACATTTGGTACCCTTATATCTCTGTGCACAATGTTTCTCTCATGAAGATATTTTATTATGTCTATAATCCTGATTCCTATTTTATAAATTTCAGAAGGAGTAAATATATAGTTATCTCCAAAAATCATATCTTCTACTGTCTTTCCACTTTTGTATTCTAAAATATAAGCATATATATTATCATTTTTTATTGTATCAATTATTTTAGGAATTGCTGGATGGTCAATACTTGAAAGTATTTTTTTCTCAAAAATAACTTTATTGCCACTTTTCTTAAGGCCTTTAGGCTTAATCTCTTTTAAGACATATTGTTTGCCATCCAAACCAACCAAGTAACATACCCCAAATCGACCTTCACCTATTACTCTTATAACCTTATATCCACCAAGCAAATAACCTGGTGGATATATCTTTCTTCTCCAAAAAGGTATCATGACCATGAACTTTTATACCTTTTTTTACCATATTTTTGATCTGAATAATGGTTTTGATGGGAGTGATGTGAATTATGAGAACAGTATTTATTATATCTCCTACCTGAGCTAGAAAAGGAATCAAATATACCCATTATACGACTCAAAAGTCCTTCACGCTTATAATAATTACTACCTCTATGGCTATCTCCATGATGTCTTTTTCCTGATGATCTTGAAAATAAACCCATTTATTTAATACACCCCTTTTAAAATATTTTCTCCAGTATAATCCAAATCTATTATCAATTAAAAATAAATTTTATATGTAAATAATATGTTATGAATTTATAATTGTCAACAGATTTAAAAGAAAATTAACAACAGAATTTTATTATCAATTGATAATAAAGTACAGATGATAACTTCTTTCATAATAAATTGTCTAAGACTTATATAGCTTTTTATGTGAAAGTAGTATTATATTTCTTATTAATAGCTTAAATAAAAAACAAGTTGGTTAGATACACTTTATGTAAGCTAGCCAACTTATCATTTATATATTTTTATTTAACATCTTACAAATAAACTGCAGTAAGTTATATAAACTTATTTAGTGTTCAGATTACTGACATTCACACTTTATCAGTAATCTGAACCAGTAAAAGTTATTATCTAACTTATAAAATAGTTCTAATAAAAAACTTAAGTGTTTTTTATGTAAATACATCATTATATTTTCTTAATAACAGATTCTATTTCTATACTTCTACTATTCATCTTAACTTCGACTTTCATTATCTTAGTATAAATTCTAAATTAGATAGTCCCATTTAATTTTAATACTATCTGTGCAAAGCCAGTAGCAAATAAGAATGTTCCTGTATAAACAAGCAATGAAATAACAACAATCCTAAATCCTAATTTCTTAAATGTATTGATATCTTTGCCTAAAGATAATCCTGCATAAGATAAAACAGGTGTGGTTAACGCCATAAAATTCACTTTATTTGTAACCTTTGTTAGTATTTCATGTCCTGGAAAAATTGGCGAAGTCAAAAGTAGTGCCAAAAGTGAAATCCATACAACTGTAGGTGATTCTATCTTTACCGGAATAACTTTACTTATCCACCAACCTAAAATAGCTATAGCAACAAGAATAGCCATTCCAGGGAGTGCTTCGAGCGGCTTAATTCCAAATCCTATCCAATTTCCAATCAATGTTATTAGTCCTATAGCGCTTAATGTAATAGCATTATCCTTCATTACTATTGCTCCTTTCAATATTTGAATTTAATTTTTTTCTTCTACCAATTCTAGGTTCCAGCCAGTTATAGAAGCGTTCCGTTAATGGAAGTGATATAAATGCACATACAAATGTACCTAGTAAAGTTGTTGCGAGATTTGCAGCTCCAGAGAATACAAGTATGTCATTTTTAAAGTCAGGAAATAAAACTACCAATGCGCCAGCTGCTGCAGCCATCATACTACCTGATCCAACACCTGCGCCCATTGCTAATGCTAAAGGATGGAAAACTCCTGTTCCACCTAAAATACCAGCTAATAGTCCTAAATAAATTGCTCCAAACAGTGTTCCACAAACATAAACTCCAATTGCTCCCTTACTTTCCTGAGACTCAATGCCAAATTTCTCAGATATAATAGCTAAATTGTTTTCCCTGCTTATTGAATAAGTTGCACCTATAGCTTCTCGCTTCATTCCTAGAAAAACAGCAACAGGAAGCGCAAGAATTACAGTTCCTATAAAATGGCCCACTTCTTGAAATAAAAGAGCCCATCCCTCACTGAAAACTTTCATAATTGAAGGGCCAAGCATAGTTCCTAGTTTTGCTACTAATAATACAAATGAAATTCCTAAAATATTTGCTGATTTAGACATATCTTTTTCTTTTAATAATTTAAGTGAAGGAAAACTTATAATTCCTCCCAAAACTAAAGCATATAGCATTGGAAATAATGCTATAACTCCAAATCCAACATTTAATTTTTTAGCCCCAATAAACTCTGTAAATACTACTAAACATAAAGCCAAAAGATGCACTTTTGGATTAATTAGCTTTTCTTTATTCATAATTTTAGCCCCCTTAAAAATATATCCTTTGTGTTTATAGAAGAACTCTTCCACTCGCAATACTCACAAAGTATTCCAATGCAATATTCAGCGAATTTTCGTCAATATTGAAACGCGGATGATGATGAGGATATATTATGCCTTTCTCCTCATTTTTAGCCCCAACTATAACAAAGCACCCTGGTGCTTCATTTGCAAATGCTGAGAAATCTTCGCTCGCCATCATCGGCTCCGTTATTCTTAATTTATCTGCTCCAAAAGTATTAATAATGGTTTCCTCTACAAATTTAGTTACATCTTCATTATTTTTTATCATATCATAGCCATAATTATAATCAAATTTATATGTTGCTCCATGAGCTTCACATATTCCTTTAATAATTCTTTCCATAAGAACAGGTATTTCTTTACGTATCTCAGGTTTAAAAGTACGAACAGAACCCTCTAATTCAACTATGTCAGGTATAATATTGTAAGTATCCCCTGCATGGAATTTTGTTACGGAAACAACAACCCTCTCATAGGGATTAATTTGACGAGAAACTATATGTTGTAAGTTACTTACAATTTCAGAACCAATAACAATTGGATCTATTGCTTCATTTGGCATAGATGAGTGGCCACCTTTACCTTGAATCTTTATTTTAAATGCATCATTTCCTGATGAAGCTATACCTGATGCAACATCTATTTTTCCAATAGGCGCAAGAGCCATAATATGAATTGCGTATACCTCATCTACTCCTTCCATAACTCCAGCCTTAACCATCTCATATGCTCCTCCTGGTGGAATTTCCTCAGCATGTTGAAAGATAAAACGCACTTCACCACTCATTTCTTCTTTAAAATGACTCATAATTTTTGCTGCTCCAAGAAGCACTGCCGCATGTCCATCATGTCCACAAGCATGCATAACACCATCATTCTTAGACTTGTACGATAAATCATTTTCTTCTTGAATGGGTAAGGCATCAATATCAGCTCGAAAAGCAATTACCTTACCAGGTTTTGCCCCAATCAAACGTGCAACAACACTTGTTTTCGTAGGACGTGAAACTGTCATATTCCCCAAAGACAGCAAGGTGTCATAAATAAATTGTGACGTTTCTGTTTCTTCAAATGATAACTCTGGATTTTGATGAAAATGTCTTCGCCATCCAATTACTTCTTTCTCAACTGATTCTATCAGTTTGTCCATTTTCTTAATTTTTTCCATATTTGCCCCCTTAGTCTATATTTTCGGTATATAAAAGGAAATTTTCCTTTTATATTATTATATTCAATACTCTTAAACATTTCAAGATTTTTTTGAATAATGCAGGAATTTAAAATCCGAATTCCAAATTTTTTACGGATACTCACTTAAATGCTAGTACTCTCACAAACTTTTAGATAACAAAAAAGGACTATTTCAAAACTATCGATTAGTTTTAAAATAATCTCTTTTCATGAATAAATGTATTTTTCACTTAATATATATTTTGTTGTTAACTTAATTGTCTAAATTAATCGATAAAGCTTACTTGGTCGTCCCCGAGTAGAAAAATCCTCCTCACCAATCCACAATGCCAAACCTATCTTACATAATTCTGATATGATACGCCTAGAATTACGCTCCGTCATTTGTAAATGGGCTGCTATATCTTTTGTTGTGAATTGATTCCAGCCCATTTTTTGATTTAAGGCAAATATTTTTTTGTATGTCTTAACACTAATATTCGCCGCCTTTAACTTCTCAATTAGCTCTAAATCACTAGTTACTGGAAAATAAGTTAACTCTTCTTCATCCTCAGCATATTCAATTATCAATCCATTTTCCTGAATAATAACAATGTTCCTTTCAACTTTTTCTTTTGATTGCTGCATTGCATTGTGTGCATTAACTTCTGCAGATAACACAGTTTCTCCGTAACCTATTCCAACAGCGACACTAGCATCAGCCTCTGTTGATAACTGATGAATCGTTTTCTTTAATGTTGAAATCTCCTCTTCAATTGCACCACGTGTACTAATAATGACATACCTGCCATTTCCTCGTTCGGATAAAAAACCATTAATTTTTTCACACAATCTTAAAATTATATCCTTTAAGCGCAGCTCTAAACGCTGAAGATAGTAGGTTGATTTCATCTTATTAATGATTTTATCAAAGTCTTCAACCTCAATCATTTCAACCCCAATTTGTATTCCTTTAAAATAAGATGTCATGAGGTTTTCCACTACTACCTTAATAGCTTGCCTGGTTTCTAGACGGCTAGTTGTTAGCCACGAGGCTGGAACTCCCAACTTTTTCAATTCTTCACTAATAGAGGGTAAACAAGAAATTCCTCCTTCGGTCTTTCCTTGCTTCCATAAATTCATATGAAACTCTAAAAGCTCTTCTGATTTAGTTTGTGAATCTATATATTTCGTGTAAATATGCTTCGGCGGACTATCTAATTGTTTAAGTGTATCATCTAACGGATACATGTCTTTTGGTAAATCAATACTAAAACTATTTGGAGTTCTATTTTGATCATAAATAAAGTCTAGCATTGCTTTAAATAGCCCTGATTCTGTTGCTGGTATATAAAATAAATTTTTTTCAGATTTTAATGCATCCTTAGCAAATAAGTATACAACAGGACCTGAAAATAACCATGCTCTAACTTTATCATTGTTCTTTAAAATAAGTTTTTCAATCTCACTAGGACTTTCATATATATATGGAATAAATTCAAAAGACGTTTTCATTTCCTCAGCAACACTTAATATTCGTTCAACTGATTGCCTAGGGCCCATGACACCAACCATACCAATTTTATACACTTTTGATTTCCTACTTTCTAAATATAATTAATCAACAAGTAATTCTTACTTTAAAAATTATATAAAATCTCTTCTATGAGTAGTATTCTACCAAAAATCTCATTGTAGGGAAAGTAAAAATAATATGAAAGAGTATAAGCCCTTAAAAGTTGAAAGCATGTGATTCTTATAATTTATTTTAAAATCACATGCTTTTCTTGTTTTATTGATGTTACTGCTCAAATCTATACTTTTTTAGCCTTTAAAGCATATTTCTACAGCTTTACAAAATCTGAACCTTGGAGATGATATTGAACTAATTTATTATTACTATTTATAGTTACATCTCAGATACTGCCTTTTTCTTAACCCTTTTCTCAAATAACCCCTTAAAATCATGCAAATATGTGTACACTACTGGTACAAATAAAAGTGTCAACAATGTTGATGTAATTAGCCCTCCAATAATTGCAAAGGCCATAGGTGCACGTTGCTCTGATCCCGCACCGGATGCCATTGCTGTAGGAATCATACCAAAAATCATTGCTAAAGAAGTCATAATAATTGGTCTTAAACGGGTATGACCAGCATCTATTAAAGCTTGTTTTAAATTCATTCCTTTGCTGCAATTTTGTTTTGCAAAATCAATAAGCAAAATTGCATTTTTAGTAACTAAGCCCATAAGCATGATAACACCTATTGCAGACATCATATCTAGCTCTTTATTACCAATAAGCAATCCTAAAATTGCACCAATAATCGCTAGTGGCAAAGAAAGTAAAATAGCAAGTGGATCTACAAAACTTTCAAACTGAGCTGCAATTACAAGGAATATAAATAGAACTCCCATAAGAAGTGCTATAGCTAAACCTCCCATACTTTCTGCCATTTGATCCTGAGTTCCTTCGGCACTTAACTTTATATCCTTTGGTGTAGGTGCTTCACTTTTTAGCTTATTAGTAAATGCCTTAGTAAAATCACTCTGTGCTACTCCAACATAGTTTGCACTTAGCTGAATTTCTCTTTCTTTATCATATCTATTGATAGTAGATGAAGATGTAGCAAAAACTTTTTTAGTTACTTGATCAATAGGAATCATTTTGCCACTTGTACTAGTCACATAGATTCCTTGTAAACTATCAAAATCTTTTCTATTGCCTTCTTCAAGCTGCATACGAACATCGTATCTATCCTTTTCAGTTTCGTACTGACTTACTACACTTCCATTAAATAAAGTACTTAATGTACTAGAAATGGTACTTGGATTTACTCCTAAATCAGCAGCTTTATCTCTATCCACTTCAAGTTTCACTTCTGGTTTTCCAGATGTATAAGTAATACCTACGTCTACTGCTCCAGGAGTATTTTTCATTACCTTTTCAGCTTTTAAAGCATATTCCTGCAGCTTTGCAAAATCTGAACCTTGAACATGGTATTGAACTGACTTACCTGATCCTGTAGAAACACCGGCTGAGTTAATTGATAAGTTGATTCCTGGGATATTAACTAAATCCTGTCGGATTTTTGCTATAATATCGTCAATACCCTCTTTCCTGTCTTTTTTATCTGAAATTTTCACATTAAGTTTAATTTTATCTGACTGGACTGTTGAAGATATATATTGTACTGTTTTATTCTTCTTAATGATAGTTTCCATATCTTTATCAATTTTTGAAGCACTATCTAAGGTGGAACCTGAATCTAAATTTGCTGTTATTGATATTTGTCCATTATCTGTTGCAGCAACAAAGCCTGTCTTCAATTGTGTAGCTAAAAGTAAACTTGCTACTAATAATCCTATTGGTATCATCAAAGTTACAGATCTATGCTCTAGTGCCCATTTTAACAATTTAGAATAATTCTTAGATAAGTTATCAAAAGAATTATTAAATCCTTCTAAGAATTTCCCTATTATAGGAATTTCCTTTTCTTTACTGCTTAGATTCTTTGCTGAAAGCATTGGTACCAAGGTAAAGGCTACAAATAGTGAAACTAAAACACTGGCAGCAACAGTCAATCCAAATTGTACAAGAAACTTTCCTACCATACCATTGATCATAGCAATAGGAACAAATACTGCTACTATAGCAAAAGTAGTAGCTATAACTGCAAGTCCTATTTCCGCAGTACCATCCTTTGCTGCTTGGATTGGACTTTTTCCCATTTGAAGGTGACGCACAATATTTTCAATAACAACTATGGCATCATCAATAAGTAATCCAACAGCAATGGATAAAGCCATTAGTGATACTGTATTAAGTGTAAAATTCATAAATTTCATTACTGCAAAAGTAGTAATTATGGATACAGGTATAGCAATTGCAGTACTGGCAACATTCTTAAGAAACATAAAAACTACAACAACTGCAAGTATACATCCTTCTATCATTGTATGCTGAACATCTTTGACCGAATCAATTATAGATGTTGAGTTATCAGCTACAAGGTTAATTTTAACTCCTGATGGCAAGATTTTTTTAATGCTTTCAATGGGAACATCCATAGATTTG
>NZ_JAEEGC010000063.1 GCF_019207025.1 Clostridium thailandense
GTCAAAAGTATTTAAATGTGTCTTCCAGAATGTAAATATATCCCTGCGTATAAGTTAAGTGTCTGGTGTGGTTATCTATAAGTACAACAACTCTATAAAATAATGTACTTTTAGTTGAAAAATCTGCACTTTACATGGTCGAGTTTATGAATCTCTATTCAATAATTTTTTTGATTTTAATTTTTATATTAGTTGTTTGTATTTTTTATCTGATTTTTTCATGACAAAATAACATTTACAGGAGGTAATTATATACCGCCTGTAAATGTTAGATAAATTAAAACAGCATTCATACTGATAATCATTGTTGCAATTACCCAACCTATAATTTTAACAAAAGGCTTATTAACAAAATCACCCATTAAGTCCTTCCTGCTGGTGATTTTTAGCATAGATATAATTGCAACAGGGAGTACGAAGCTTAAGCATACCTGGCTCATCAATAGTGCTTTCATTGGATTTACTCCTATTACAATAACTATTAATCCAGGAAGCATGGTGACTAATCTTCTTATAGGCGCTGGAATTTTTAGATCTACAAAACCATCCATAATTGTTTCACCCGCCATTGCACCTACAGAAGATGAAGAAAAACCTGAGGCAAGTAAGGCTGCTCCAAAGGCTCCACTTGATAATGTACCTAAAAGTGGCTCTAATGATCTATGTGCTTGTTCAATTGATTCAACAGATATTCCCCTACTGTAAAATACTGAGGCAGATACGATGACCATAGCGGCATTTACAATGAATGCAATATTCATTGCTATAAAAACATCAATCTTTTCCATACGGAAGTGTTTTTTCTTTTCTTCTAATGTCATTCCATTATTGCGACATTGCACTAGCTCAGAATGAAGATATATAACATGTGGCATTACCGTGGCACCTAGCATACCTACTGCAATTAAGACTGCTTGACCGTTAGGGAGAGAAGGTATTAAAGTGTGAAGTGCCACCTGTGACCACTCAGGCTTTGCAAGAAACAATTCTATAGTATAAGAAACACAGATGACAGCGACAAATAGAGTTATAATAATCTCTATAACTCTTTGACCATATTTTTGTAAGTAGACAATAATAAATGTTACTATTGCAGTTAATATAGCAGAATAGGATATAGGAATACCAAATAACAAATAAAAACCTAATACTCCTCCGATAAATTCGGCCATTGTTGTGGCCATTGCGGCAAGTGATGCTATAATATAAAAAAACCAATTCATTCTTTTTGAAAATATAATTCTGCACATTTGGGTCAAGTTTTTGCCTGTTGCAATACCTAGTTTTGCAGACATTATTTGAAGAAATATAGCCATTAAGTTACTCCACAGAATAACCCAGATAAGACTATAATTAAATATTGACCCACCACTAATATTAGTGGCAAAGTTGCCTGGATCGACATAGGCAACACTAACAACAAATGCTGGACCTAAAAATTTTAATAGACCTTTAAGTTTTTTTAAAACAGTAGGATTGCTGTTTATTCCAGTTTCTACAGATTTTAGTTTATAGGGGGTTGTTAAAACATTCTCTTTGTTCATTTGAAAGCCACCTTCTTTACTCAATATAATACATAAGTATTTAAATAATTATCTTAATCTAATATGTTTAGGTTAAACTAAATTTCTTAACCTACTATAAATTATGATTTTATTTAAAAAGTGTTACAGTATAGTAATTTTTGGATTTACTCACGCATATAATTTATTAAGGAATTATCAACCTTAAGAGTAGGTGAAAAATTATGGATAATAATGATTTTCGTACTTTTAGTGAATATATGAAAAAAGAAGATAATTTGCTTACAGCCTCAATGGAGGATTATCTTGAAATGATATATAGGTTATCAATGAATATAGGCTTTACAAGAGTCCACGATTTATCTAAAGCCCTTAATGTTCACCCTCCATCTGCTACTAGAATGGTACAAAAACTAGGCGAATTAAATCTTTTGCAATATGAAAAGTACGGTGTGATTATTCTCAAAGAAAAGGGAAAAAAATTAGGTGAATTTTTATTAAAACGACATTATATTATTGAATCTTTTTTAAGATTGTTAGGTATACCCGAAGATATGATCTTGAAAGAAACTGAAAAAGTTGAGCATACATTAAGTGACGAAACTACTAAATGCTTTGAAGAGTATATTTCTTTTATAAAGGCTAATCCTGATGTTGTTAGTAGATTTTATGCTTATAGAAGGTCAAAATCATAAACTTGATTTTATTTAGGATAATAGTATAATTTGAATAGGTAAATTATTCTAGAGAAAAGAGGTGAATGGTTAGTAGGCAAGGTTTACTAACTAAAGATTATGTTAAAGGAATTAATAAAAAAAGATGAAATAGCAGCAATGAAGGCAAAGGATAAGGCAAGGGTAAGTGTTTTAAGATTAATAAATGCTGACATTAAAGGATTTGAAGTTAACGAAAGAGAAAATATCTCTGATGAGGGCGTTGTAAAAATAGTAGAAAAAAATATAAAGCAAATAAAAGAAACATTAGAGTATGCTAAACAATCAAACAACGAAGAAAAAATAGCAGAAGGAAATTTTGCTCTTGAAGTTTTAACTCCATACCTTCCAAAACAACTAGATGAAGAAGAAGTAGAAGCAATGCTAAAGGAAATCATAGATAATGGAAACTATACAGCGGCAGATATGGGAAAAATAATGAAAGAAATTATGCCAAAGGTTAGTGGCAAGTTTGATAGATCAAAAATTAATCCTATGGTAAAAAATTTATTAGGATAATATAATTATTTAAAAGGTGCTAAGTTAATTTTTAACTAAGTGCCTTTTATTATTTTTATTTGTTCACAACAAATTTTTAATATTCGGATTGAAAATATTCTAAATATGACATAATAAGCATAGAAAATGAAATCATTGGAGGGCAAGATGATTAGAATATTCACAGATTGGCCTGAGCCTCTAATTTCTTTTATTGCCATAATTGTTGGAGCAATAGTAGGGGGGGTATTTAGCTGGGTTATAACGAAAAAGTCTACAGATAAAACTATAGAAGTGCAAAATAAAATAGTAGAAGATAATAGAAGGTATGCAGAAGAGGTTAGGAATAAGAGAAGTAGAGAATATGCAAACATCATAAGATTAGATATTTGCACAGCATTATTTAATAGTATTAGAATTTTAAAAGATACAAAGAATAAATTCTGTTTTAACATATATCCAATTCCAATGGATAGGGAATATTCTATTAATGTTGCATATTTAAAAAACCAGTTTCAATTAAAAGAGCTGAGCTACATATATCAAATTTATGGAATTATTGAAAAATTAAATAGAGATACCAATAACTCTAGATATTACAATGAAGAAGATTATAACAACATAAGAATTGATTGTCAGTTGTTTTTAAAAAAGATTTATGGAGATAACATAAATAGAGTGTTAGAGCTCGATATAGACGAAATTAGTTATAATCAACTTTATGATAATAAATTAACTAAAGATGGATACAAAGAAGTTCTTAATAAGTTAGATAAAATCTGCAATTTGGAGTGAGATGAAGAAATTTTTTAGCCAGTAGCTTCGACAAATATAACAAAAATAGACTTATATTCCATGATAAGTCTATTTTAAGCGGTGTAGAGTATATTGAAATTTTTGCAATAGCCTTTATTTTCCTTTGTTTTTATCAGATTTACTATTATTATGATTGTTATCATTTTTATCTTTATTTGATTTGTTGTCTGAGTTTTCATGTTTATCATCATAGTTATCTTTTTTGTCATTATTTTCTGAATTCACATTATGAGTGTTGTGAGAATTATTAGAATTCGAGTTTTTACTGTTGTTGTCATTAGTTTTATCATATTTATGTGAATTAGAACTATTATTGCTATTGTTATTTATGTTAGATTTGTTTGCATTAGAATCAACATTGATGTTTGATTTACTGTTCTGATCAAGGTGATTTTCATGTAAAGCTTCACTAGGTTTTTTAGTTTCTTTAATGAATACAGTATTACCATTGCTATGGATTTTGGCATTAACAGTATCTTTTGCTAATTGTTCTTTAAGATTTGGTAAGTTAACATCTTTGCCTACTATATCTATAATAATAGCTTTGTTGGCAGCAATATAACTTTGATTTATATATTTATCAGTCTTAGCTTGATTTATAACCATTACAAGAGTTTCATCTATTGGTTTATTTTTAGTACTTAATTCTGATAAAATTTTTTGACCATCAGAGTTAAGAGCATGAGAGGTTACAATTCTACTCCATCTATTCAATTTAAACTCGATAGACGGATTTATATTTATTGTAACAGTGGAAACAGGAGTATAGTAAGCATAAGCACCTCCACCTAAAATAAGAAGGAAAAATAACAAAGATGCTGCTATAACATATCTGAATTTACTTATGATTCCAGTGGAAGTATTGAGGACTTTACCAGTATATTCAGAGCCTATAGTAGGAATGGCTTTGCTCTTATCTATTTTGACTTTTACAAATTCACCATTAGGTGTCATTATATAAGCAAAATCTTTTTTAACTTTCATAACTAGTCCATTTTTAGATATCAATCTTTTTCACCTACCTTTATGTTTAAATAAGACCGTATATAAGCATATTCTTCATTTGAAAGAATTAAAATTAAAGCAAGTATGTATCTTCTCCATTTTTCTATTAACTTTCTGTTAGAATTTGTCAAAATACAGATTTGTTTTACGGGAATCATTTTAGATTTATGTATATACTCTAAAATAGATGATTCCTTTGAACAAATAAAGGCTAAGGTTAATAGTTTATCTTTTGTATCCCTATGTGTTGGCGAAGAAGAAGCGAGTACTTCAAAAGATAAATTATATTTTTGAAGTTCATTGTTAAAAGCAATTATTTCTTCACTTCTTCTAAGGTTTTCTTGTTCAATCTCATAATTAGTTAAAGAGTTTTTGTTATCTATATATTCGAGTTGACTGTTTTCATCATCAAAAGTCAAATATGGATTGTTTGAATTTTTTCTAAAATAATCTATAAGCGAGTTTTTTATTAAAACCTTTGAATAACTAAAGAAATTACCCTTATCTTCAATATAGGATTCACATGCTTTGTTAAAGGCGATTAAAGCTATGCTAAGTTCATCGTCATTCTCCCATTGAAGATTTTTTTTACAAATTTTTGCTGTAACAGCATGAATAAATTTCTTGCTTTTTTCAATAAAGTCATTCCTGTTAGTATTCAAGTCTTCATTAAGCTTCATTTAACCACCTCACTATTTAGTACGATATAATATATGAGTTTTAAGGGGGCTGGTTAATAATATAATTTGTTATAGATACCTACGGCTGGCACTTAAATAAGTTGCCTAGCTTACCTAGTTTAAATTTACTACCCCCACAAAGCGAAAAGATTCTCCGTAAATATATACATATACAAAAGAACAATATAGCTAGCTAAACTATTTTTATGATAATATTAAAAGGCTTTTTATGGTACCCCTATAAAAATGGAATAGATTCCGTAAATATGTATAAAAGGATTTTAAAGGAGGAATTAATTATGAAAAAAGTAGTATTATTTGTAGCAGCAATTGCTGTATCACTAAGTATAACTGGAAAGGTATTTGCAGAGGAAAATAGTATAAATTATAAAGAGAGTGCAGGAATAACTCCAGATAATATAATTTTATATCCTATAGATAAGGCAATAGATAATTTAAAAGTAAACATTGCATCTGATGAGGAAAAGAAAGCAGAAGCTTTAAAAGATGTAGCTATAGAAAGATTAGGTGAAAGTGAAATCATGGTTGAGAAGGGTAAAACAGACCTTTCTGTAGAGCCATTAAAAGAATACAACGATAAAATAAGTGAAGCTCAAGAAAAGGTAGAAACTGCAGTAGATAATACTTCCACTGATAACATTGGTAACAAGGAAAAGCTAGACAAATTAGAAAAACTTGAAGCACAAATAGTAGAACAGCAGAAAAAAAATATAGAGGTATTGCAAAATTTAGAGAAAAAGCTTCCAGAAAAAGCAAAAGAGACTATAGCTATGGTTATTGAAATGCAGACGGCTAAAAAAGATGCTTTAATTGCAGTTTTAAGTGAAAGGAAATCAGTGCTTCAAAGCACACGAGATGTAACAGATGCTGAGAAAAAGCTAGAAGAAGCTAAAAAATCAGGAAATGACCAAAGTATAAAAGCTGCAGAAGATTTACTAAAGCAAAAAGAAGATGCTTTGAAGGTTGAAAAAGATAAACTTGAACAAGTAGTAACAGAAAAGAAAGAGGTAATGAAGGGAGGATTAGAAAAATTAAAGAAGGAATTAAAAGAAACAGCTAAAAAAGAAAGTAGTAAAGATTCAGATCAAAAAACTAGTAATACTCAAGAAACTTCGTCAACAGCTCAGCAGCAAGGAGCTGGAGATAATAATCTAAGTAATGTAAATGCTAATACAACAAATGCCTCAACTGCAACTAGTACTACAGTGGTACAAAACCCGTTAACTACAAACAGCAGCACAACTGTTACTGATAGTACATCTGCAGTAAGGCAAGCAGTTAGCACAACTAAAGTCGAAGTTAAGGAAAACAAAGAAAAAGAAGTTAAAGAAAAGAAATATAAGAAAGATAAAGAAAATAAGGCTGAAAAAGAGAATAAACAACATAATGAAGATTAAAAATTAATAATTATAGTAGAACTGTAGCTGAATTTATGCTTGAGCTGCAGTTCTCTTAATTTAGCTACAATGTATGACATAAAAATTATTTATATGATTTATAAATAATTTTTATGTAAATAATAAGAAAATATAGTTGAGACAACCAGTTAATTATATTATAATATTAATGTTGTGTTAAATTATAAAATGGAGATAGGGCTATGGAAGAAAAAATTGAGTTGCTTAGGGAAAAATTAAATAAATTAACAGAAGAATGTGTATGCTTATATTCAGATGAAGTAGTAGAATTAAGTCAAAGATTGGACAAGCTTATTTACAAATACTATCAAAACATTCAGCCAATATAGGCTGATTTTATTTTTTTGCAATAAAAATAAAAAGGCCAATAGATTTACTATTAGCCTACAATATTTTAGGGGGACTTAAAATATATTGTTTTCTATATTATAACCAGATTAAAATAAATTAAACATAAAACTGTATATACAGAATAAAAAAATAATGTTAATAAAAAATTAATACTTTATAAAGTAATATTAAATACCATTTGCATAAGAAGTGTGATATAATCTTTCTATAGAGTTAGTATTTAAATATTTCACAAAATATAAGAGTATTAAGTTAAGAGAAGATAACAAGAGAAATGGGGTATGCAATTATGGAATTTATTAGCAAAGGCTTTTCAAGTGTATTTAAAATAATATTGGCAATAGCAGCGGTTATTATATTTATTAAATCTATTCCTTTACTTATATTTGTTGGTGCGGCTATCTATGGTGGAAGTAAATTAATGAAGTATATTAAGAAAAACAATGGTGAAAAAATACACAAGAAAGAGAAAAATAATACAAAAAGCGAAATTTATGAAGAGCAAAATTATTATGATCTTTCAAACAAAAAAGTTATAGATGTAGAATATGAAGAGATTAAAAGAAATTAAAGAGTTCATTAAAATAATGGAGATACTGTCTTGGGTATCTTCGTTATTTTTTTGTCTATATTTTGAGTAAATGTTCAAAAATTAAGCGATTTTTTTATGAAGAATTAAGAGATATAGCAGTTGAGAAAAGCTTTACACTGGTAATGATCAAAAAATGAACAATCAATACTTAGAGGATTGTTATAAAATCGAACAAAATCATAAAATTCAGAATTATGATTGGGAAATTAGGGCCTTGTACAAGTGGCATGAATATTGCTGGTAATTAAATTGAGATAAGAAAGGACTAAAAACATCAAAAAAGTCTCAATGTATTATCACAAAAAATGTAATTTTGCATAAAAATTGCATCACATTAAAATATTATTAAGATAATAAATCAAAGGGGGAATTTTAAGTGTTAAAAAAGACCTTATTTGTTAATGGAGTTAAGAGAACTATTATAGCAAATCCAGAGACAACTTTAGCAGACGTTATAAGAAAACAGGTACTTCTCACTGGAACTAAAGTTGGATGTGGAAAAGGTGAATGCGGCGCTTGTTCTGTAATCCTAAATGGCAAAGTTGTAAGATCTTGTATAACTAGATTCAAAAGAGTTCCTGATGAATCAGAAATTATAACTATTGAAGGAGTTGGAGATAACGACCACCTTCATCCATTACAATTAGCATGGATGGTACATGGTGCAGCACAGTGTGGATTCTGTAGTCCTGGATTTATAGTTTCAGCTAAAGTACTACTTGACAATAATAGTAATCCAACAAGAGAAGACGTTAGAGCTTGGTTCCAAAAAAATAGAAACGTATGTAGATGTACTGGATACAAGCCATTGGTTGATGCAGTTATGGAAGCGGCAAGACTAATGCGCGGAGAAGTAACAAAAGAAGAATTGTGGTATAAGCTTCCAAAAGGAGGAAGTTTATTAGGTTCAGATGCTGTACGTCCTTCTGCACTTGCAAAAGTAACAGGAACTTGGGATTTCGGAGCAGATTTAGGCTTAAAGCTTCCAGAGGATACATTACACATTAAACTAGTACAGGCCACAGTGTCTCATGCAAATATACTATCTATAGATACTTCAGAAGCAGAAAAAATGCCTGGAGTTTTCAAGGTTTTAACATATAAAGATGTACCTGGAACAAATAGAATAAATGGATTAGCTTTTCCTACAAACAAAGGTGATGGATTAGAAAGACCTATATTATGTGATAAAAAGATTTTCCAATTTGGTGATGCAATAGCTATGGTACTTGCTGATACACCATGCCAAGCAGAAGCAGCAGCAGCAAAAGTAAAAGTTGAAATAGAAGAACTTCCAGCATATATGAGTGCACCAGCAGCTATGGATGAAGATGCAATGGAAATTCACCCTGGAACACCAAATATTTATTTTGAATGCGGTACTATAAAAGGTGAAGATACAAAACCTTTAATGGATACCTTAGAATATGTAGTTGAAGACGATTCCTATGTAGGAAGACAACCACACCTTCCATTAGAACCAGACGTTGGATTCGCATATCTTAATGAAGAAGGAAAATTAATTATACATTCAAAGAGTATAGGTTTACACCTTCACGCTGCAATGGTAGCGGATGGTATTGGTGTTAAACTTGATGATTTAAAGATAGTTCAAAATCCTACTGGAGGTACTTTTGGATATAAATTCAGTCCAACTATGGAAGGACTTCTTGGAGTAGCTGCATTATTAACAAAGAGAGTTGTATACTTAGAATTTAACATGTATCAACAAATTACTTATACCGGAAAGAGATCACCTTTCTTTATGCATCTTAAATTAGGTGCTGATAAGGATGGTATATTTAAAGCATTAGAAACTGATTGGTCCGTTGACCATGGTCCATATTGCGAATTCGGTGATCTTGTTACTACAAGAGGTTCACAATTTATGGGTGCAGGATATGGTATTCCAAATATAAGAGGAAACGGAAGAACTGTTGCTACAAATCACGCTTGGGGTTCAGCATTCAGAGGATACGGTTCACCACAAAGTTTATTTGCTTCAGAAGTTTTAGTAGATAAATTAGCTAAGAAAATGGGAGTAGACCCTCTTGAACTAAGATACAAGAACGTTTATAGAGAAGGAGATAAGACTCCTACTGGCTGTGACCCTGATGTAATTGCGTTGCCAGGTCTGATTGAAAAAATAATGCCACGCTATAAGGCTGCTAAAGCAAAAGCTGCAGAGAAAAATGCTAAGGGCGGAAATATGAAATATGGAGTAGGAACTTCCTTATTGATTTATGGATGCGGTCTTGATGGTCCAGATACTTCAAATGCATGGGCAGAATTAACTAAAGAAGGAGTTACTATAGGAAACTCTTGGCAGGATCATGGTCAAGGAGCTGACATGGGAACTTTAACTTTAGCTCATGAAACTTTAAGACCAATAGGAATAGAGCCAGAACAAATTAAATTAGTTATGAATGATATGGAACGTACTCCAGATAGTGGTCCTTCAGGTGGAAGCCGTTCTAACGTTCTAACAGGAAATGCTACCAGAGTCGCTTGTGAAAATTTATTAGCTGCTATGAAAAAGGATGATGGCACTTACATGACTTATGATGAAATGGTAGCTGCAGGTAAAGAGTTAAAATATGCTGGAAAATGGACAGCACCTTGTACAGCTCCTGATCCAGCAACTGGTCAAGGAAATCCATTCCCAACTTATATGTATGGTGTTCTTTTATCAGAGGTAGAAGTTGATACTACTACAGGAAAAGTTAAAGTGGAAAAATTAACCATAGCAGCTGATATAGGAACTATAGTAAATAAATTAGTATGCGATGGACAAATATATGGTGGATTAGCTCAAGGTATAGGACTTGCTTTAAGCGAAGATTTTGAAGACTTAAAGAAGCATACTACACTTACAGGTTGTGGAATACCACAAGTAAAAGATGTAACTGATGATATAGAAATAATTTACCAGGAGACTCCAAGACCGCTTGGTCCATATGGTGCTTCAGGTAATGGTGAAATGCCATTATCAGCTCCTCATGCTTCCATAGTTAATGCAATTTATGATGCTACTGGAGTGCAAATAACACACTTGCCTGCACGTCCAGAAAAAGTTTTAGCAGCACTTGAACAATTGAAAAAGTAACAAATTTTAAATTAGCTTAGATTATTTCCCTATAAGGAATCAGAAATAAGTAATTTTTATAACTGTAAAGTTTATTATTTGAAAATTTCTGATTCCTTTCTTAATTCTATAAAAATTATAAATTTTAAAAACATGGGCAGCTTAATAAATAATTCATAAATTGGATTGTTTTATTTAAGGAGGGAAGAGAGTATATGGACTTGAATAAATTGCTAATTAAACAAGATCTATGCATTGAGGATAGACCTTCAGCTTGTATAGCGGCTTGCCCTATACACATGGATATAAAAACATTTATTGAAGAGATAGAAAAGTCAGATTTTAAAAAGGCTTATAAAGTGATGGCTAAAAAAGTTCCTTTTACAAGATTAATAGGTAGTATATGTGACCATCCCTGCGAAAATGCTTGTGTAAGAAATGGATTAGGTGGAGCTGTAAATATACATGAACTTGAAAAAGCCGTGGTGAAACTAGGCTTTTCTTCTGCTAAAAGGACTATTCCAATTCCTAAGAATGGGAAAAAAGTAGCAGTATTAGGTGCTGGTATAAGTGGTGTTACTGCTGCTTTCGATTTAGATAAAAAAGGTTATGATGTAACTATTTACGAAAAGTCTGAAAAAATAGGAGGGAGGCTGTGGGAGTTTGAAGGAAAGCAGCTTTCGAAGGAACTCATAGAAGAAGAACTCCAGGTAATAAATAAAGGAAACATAAAAATAAATCTAAACCATACAGTAGATTCATCAGAATTAGAGAAAATTTTAAATATTTATGATGCGGTTTATATAGGAACAGGTATTTGGAAAGAAAACTTAAAGATAGATCTAAAAACCTTCCAGGTAGGAGATACTGCTCTATTTGCAGGTGGAAGAATTACAACTAATAATGATTCAGTTATTTTTTCTGTAAGCTCTGGAAGAAGAGCTGTTGTATCTATAGATAGATATCTCCAGAAAGTTTCTCTAACAGTAGCAAGGGAAAATGAAGGTGCTTATGAAACAAATTTGAAAATTAAATTAGATGATATAGAAAGTGTAGAAGCGATTGAAAAAACTTCTTTAGAATATAATGAACAGGAAGCGATTAAAGAGGCAGGCAGGTGTATAAAATGCCAATGTAATGAGTGTATAAAAGCTTGTACTCATTTTAAAAAATTTGATATTAAACCTAAAAGATATATAAGGGTTATAAACCATAATGAATCTGTAATATTAGGTGATCACTATGGAAACAAAATGATAAACTCTTGTACGGAATGCGGGCTTTGTGGAGAAGTTTGTCCTTCAAGTTTAAATATGAAAAATATAGTACAAGAAACTCGTGAAAGCATGGTGGAAAGAGGAAAAATGCCTGTATCTGCTCATGATTTTGCACTCAAAGATATGGAATTTAGTAATAGTAAATATTTTTCTATGGTAAAAAACCAGCCAGGATATGAAAGTGTAAAATATGTGTTTTATCCAGGATGCCAGCTTCCAGCTTCCTCTCCTGAATACATTGGTAAGGTATACGCAGATCTTATAAATAATATTAGTGATGGAGTTGGGATAATGTTAGGGTGCTGTGGAGCACCAGCAGATTGGTCAGGAAGACAGGATTTAATGCAAAAAAATATACAGGATATAAGAAATAAGTGGAATGACATGAACAGACCAACTTTTATTCTAGCTTGTTCTACTTGCTGCAGTGTATTTGAAAAATATATGCCGGAGATAGAATTTATTTCTTTGTGGGAAGTAATAGAGAAATATAGTATTAATATAAATAGTAAAACAAAAGAGAACACAGTCTTAAATGTACATGATGCTTGTACAACTAGATATAATAATAAAATTCATGGAAGTGTAAGAAATATAGCAGTTAAATTAGGATATAAAATAGAAGAACTTAAATTCACAAAGGAAAAAACTAAATGTTGTGGTTATGGAGGACTTGTTTATTTTGCTAATAGAGAGCACTCTAAAGATTTTATAAAAGACAGAATACAGGAAAGTAAGGATGATTATCTTGTCTATTGCTCCATGTGTAAAGATTTATTTATATCTGAAGGGAAAAGAACTTTTCATATTTTAGATTTAATGTATGGTGAAAGTTTAGAGGAAGCTTCCTTAAGAAAGGCACCTACTTTATCGAAGAGACATGAAAACAGAACCCGTGTTAAAATAAATCTTTTGAAAAATTTTTGGAATGAAGAATCAGAAAATTTAAAAATAGATTATGATTTAAAAATAAATATATCAGACAATGTTCAAAATCAAATGGAAGATAGATTAATTCTTCTTGGAGATATAGAAAAAGCTCTTTTTAATGCCAAGACAAATAAAGAAAGATTCTTTAATCCACAAAGCTCACACTATTTAACGAGAATGAGGATTGATAATGTAACTTATTGGGTGGAATATGAAGATAAGGATGATGAATTACTTGTTCATAGTGTTTATACACATAGAATGGAAGTAGTGGAGGGATAGTTATGAAAATCAATAAAGAAGAAAAAACTCCATGGATTTGTGATAAGTGCAATAAGGAACTTCAGCTTAGTGAAATAAAAGTTGTATATCTCGGAGGAAGTTTTGAGGTAGAGCTTATGCAGTGTCCAGAGTGCAAGATGGTATTAATAGATGAAACTTTAGCACTAGGGAAAATGATTGAGGTAGAAAAGGGACTGGAGGATAAATAATGAAGTGTTGTAATGCTTACGAGAGTAAACATATGCGAGATGTTACAGGAATAACCTTAAGACCTGGAAAATTTATTTTAACGGATAAAGCTGTGGAGTTCTGTAAATTTTCTTCTGAGGATTTTATAATGGATTTAGGCAGTGGTATGGGAGCCACAGTTAACCATCTTTATGAAAAGCATGGAATAAATACTGTAGGAGTAGACCCATCTCAAAAACTAATAGATATTGGGAGTAATAAATATAAAAATATAAATTTAGTTAAGGGAAGAGGAGAAGAAATCCCTTTTCCAGGTGAAAGTTTTAGTGGAGTTTTTGCAGAGTGTACTATGTCTCTTATGGATGATGTAAATTTAGTTATTGAAGAAGTGTTTAGAGTTTTAAAAAAGGATGGCTGGTTTATTATTACAGATGTGTATGCTAAAAATCCTGAATTTACAGATAAACTCAATGAATTTACTGCTAATAGTTGCATGCGAGGACTTCATAATCTAGAATTATTACAAGAATCCTTGATAAAAAGTGGATTTAAAATAATGCTTTTAGAGGATTGTAGTGATATGCTAAAAAATCTCATGGTTAAAATAATTTTTACTTATGGCTCCATGAGTGTATTTTGGAATAAAACTACTGGATGTTCTGTGAATGGAGAAGAATTCCATGAAATACTTAGAATGTGCAAGCCAGGATATTTTATTATGATAGCTAAGAAAGGGGAGGAAAATCTTGAATGATACTGCTTTTCGCATATTTAAATTAGCTTCTTCTGGATTTTGCTGTACTCAAATAATGTTAAAATTAGTTTTAGAAGACGAAGAAAAAGAAAATATAGATTTAATTAGAGCTGTAAATGGATTATGTGCAGGTATAGGTTATACTAAAAAAACCTGTGGAGTCCTTACTGGAGGAATATCAATTATAGGACTTTATGCTGGTAAAGGGGAAGCAAGAGAGTTTTATAAGGAAAACTATAATGCTATGATGAAGGAATATATCGAATGGTTTGAAGAAGAATTTGAAAGTACAGAATGTGGTGATATAATAGGAATCCAAAGCATAAGTGATGACGCAGGAAATATAACTTATCCAGTAAAATGTGGGGAGATATTGCAAAAGGCATATGAAAAGGTGCAGGAGATATTATTAACAAATGGATATGAGTATGGAGATAGAGATTAGTTATGAAGAAAGTGATTTTTAAGACGGAAAGTTTATGTCCTCACTGTTTTAAGAAGATTCCTGCAGAAAAGATTTTAGAGGATAACAAAGTATACATGGAGAAATATTGTGCAGAACATGGCAAGTTTAAGACAATTATATGGAGCGGAAGCACTTCTATAGAGAGTTGGATAAGAAACAAGGAAAGAGCCCATATAAAAAATCCTAATAAGTCTGTAGAAAAAGGATGTCCTTTTGATTGTGGTCTTTGCGTAGAACATAGGCAACATACTTGTACAGCATTAATAGAAGTTACTCAAAGATGTAACTTAAACTGTAGTTTTTGCTTTGCTAATTCCTGTGCAGACAAAGAAAGAGATCCTTCTATAGAGAAAATAAAGTTTTTATATGAAGAAGTTCTAAAGTATTCAGGAAAATGCAATATTCAGTTATCTGGAGGAGAACCTACAGTTAGAGATGATTTGCCTCAAATAATAAGTTTAGGAAAAGAATTAGGATTTAGCTTTATACAAGTAAACACTAATGGAATACGAATGGCACAAGACGAAGAATATGTAAGGGAGCTTAAGGAAGCAGGTTTAGATTCGATTTTCTTGCAGTTCGATGGTACTAATAATTCCATATATAAAAAATTAAGAGGAGCAGAATTATTAGATTTGAAAATAAAGGTCGTAGAAAACTGTAAGAAATATAATATAGGTGTGGTATTGGTTCCAACATTAATACCAGATGTAAATGTAGATAACATAGGAAAAATAATAGATTTTGCCCTTGATAATATAAGTACAGTAAGAGGAGTTCATTTTCAGCCGGTAAGTTACTTTGGAAGAATACCTGAAATGCCTAGGGACGAACAGAGAATTACTCTTCCAGAGCTTATGGATAATATAGAGAAACAAACTAATGGGAAATTTAAATTAAATACTATGAAACCCCCAGGATGCGAAAATGCACTATGTTCTTTTCATGGTAATTATATATACAAAAATAAAGACGAACTAATAAATATTACTAAAAATTCAAGCTGCTGCGGAAAAATTGAGAAAGCTGAAGAAGGCGCGATAAAGGCAAAGGAATTTGTTTCTCGAAACTGGTCATCAAGAAAATTAGATACTTTTAAAGGTAAATTAAGCTCAAGAAAGGTAACTAGTTGGGACGAAATATTATATAGTATAAAAAACTATTCTTTTAGTATATCTGCAATGGCTTTTCAGGATGTATGGAATATAGACTTAGAGAGAGTTAAAGATTGCTGTATTCATGTAGTAAGTCCAGAAGGGAAACTTATACCTTTTTGTATGTATAACCTTACAGATGTGCAAGGAAACTATATGTATAGAAAGTCTCAGATAACAAACCAAAAGATAGATCTTACGTGAAAGGAAATATGAAATGAAGTTGACTCCTATTGAGAAATATATAAAAGATAAGGTTAACATTCATAAAAATGGTAGAGAAGAATTAGAAAGGTATCAACTAGATAAGATAAAGGAAAGCATAACCTATGTAAAACAACATAGTAAATTTTATAGAGAGCACTTAAAAGATATTAATGAGGATAGCATAAAATCTCTTAAGGATTTTGAAAATATACCTTTCACATTGCCAAGTCATGTAAAAGAGAATCCATTTGGTTTCTTATGTGTGCCTCAAAAGGATATTGTGAGAATAGTAACTTTAAGAAGTTCGGGTACTAGTGGTGATGAAAAAAGAGTATATTTTACAGAGAAAGATTTGCAGCTTACAATTGATTTTTTTAAGCATGGAATGCAATGCTTGGCAAATAAGGATGATAGAGTTTTGGTGCTTTTACCTGGTGAAGCTTATGGAAGTATTGGAGATTTGCTAAAAAAGGCCTTGAAGGAAACAGAAATAGAATGCTTTGTACAGGGGGTGATGGTTGATCCCAAAGTTACTGCAAAGCTAATACAAGCTGAAAATATAAATTGTATTGTAGGAATTCCAATACAATTGCTTCACTTAAGCAGAGTGGAGAATGAAATCTTTAAAAATAAAATACAAAAAGTTCTTCTAAGCACAGATTATGTGCCAGAGACAATAATAAAAGAATTTACAAACAAATCTGAATGTAAGGTTTTTACCCATTATGGTATGACTGAAATGGGGTATGGTGGTGGCGTTGAATGTGAAGCATTATATGGATATCACATGAGAGAAGATGATCTGTATTTTGAAATAATAGATCCTGTTACTGGTAAAACTGTAGAAGATGGTCAATATGGTGAAGTAGTATTTACAACCCTTACAAGAGAAGGTATGCCTTTCATAAGGTATAGAACTTCAGATATAGCTTCATTTAAAACAAAAAAATGTCCTTGTGGGACTTTCCTAAAAACTATGGATCGTATAAAAGGAAGGATGGAAAATAGAATTAAAATAGATGAAGATGAGTTTATTTATATGAGAGAACTAGATGAAATTATCTTGTCTTTTGAAGAAGTTGTAAACTATAAAGTTTATATTGAAGAGGGAAACGTAATATTCTTAGACCTGATTACATTAAATGAAGCAGATTTTTATAAATCATCAGAGAAAATATTATCGCTTATTAAAGCAATACCGTCTATAAAGAAGTCACTATCTAAAAATATCATAGAAATTGTGATAATATATTCTTTAGATGATATTGTAATAAACAATACTATGGTCAAAAGAAAAATACATGATTACAGAAAGAGGGTTTAATTATGAGAGATATAAATGAATTAATTTCAGAGATTTTAGATAATAAGGAAAGTTTTGTGTTAGCTACCATTTTAGAAAAATCCGGATCTGCTCCTAGGGAAGAAGGAACAAAGATGATTATAAAAAAGGATTTCTCAACTATTGGCACTATAGGTGGAGGCATATTTGAAGCTATGGCTATAAAGTTATCTGCAAAGGTTTTTAAAAATAAAAATTGTATAATAAAAAAATGTACTCTATCAACAGAAGGTGCTTCTGCATTAGGCATGGTATGTGGTGGAGAACTTAAACTCCTTTTGGAATATATAAATTGTGAAGATGAAAAAATGGTAGAGTTATATAAAAATGCATCGGAACTTAGGGAGAAAGGAATTAATTTTGCATTTATAACACAGATACCTGAAGAAGAAAGATATATAAGTGGTTTAGATAAGTGGATTTGTACAGAGACAAATTTTTGGGGAGAAGAAAATGATATTGTTCAATGTATATTTAGAAAAATAAGAGAAAATTTTAAATATATACATTTTCAAACTATTATTGCAGATGGAAAGAAATACTTAATCGAACCAGTTTTAAACCATGAAAGTGTATATATAATAGGTGCCGGACATGTATCGCAAAAAATTGCGGAACTAACTAAAATGTTAGATTTTAAAACAGTTGTTATAGATGATAGAGAAGAATTTGCTAACAGACAGAGATTTAAAGTTGCTGATGAAGTAAAAGTTGTTTCTTCCTTTGACAACATACTTAATTGTATAAATGTTAATAATAGGAGTTATGTTATAATAGTAACTAGGGGACATGCGTATGATAAGGATGTATTAGGTCAAATGCTTAAAACTGATGCAAAATATATAGGTATGATAGGAAGTAAGAATAAAAGAAGTTTTGTTTATAACTGTCTTATAAATGAAGGATATGATTTAAATAATATTGAAGAAAGAGTACATTGCCCTATAGGAATTACTATACATGCGCAAACGCCTGAAGAAATAGCAATAAGTATTGCAGCAGAACTTGTTAAAGTTAGGAGAACTTCTGTCAGTGAAAAAGGATAACTTTGCTGCAATAATTTTGGCAGCAGGATATTCTTCAAGAATGGGGGAATTTAAGCCTTTTTTAAAATTGGGAGAATATACTGCTATAGAAACAGTCGTCAATACTTTTACAAACTCAGGAATTTGTACTATTATAGTTGTAGTAGGGCATAGAGGAAAAGAAATAATAGAAGTATTAAAAAACAAAAATGTTAAATGTATAGAAAATAAAAATTATTCACAAGGTATGTATTCTTCAGTGTTAAAAGCTATGGAACTTTTAGATAAGAATGTTAATGCATTTTTTGTGTTACCAGTAGATATTCCTCTTGTGAAAGAGCAAACTATAGAAGTTTTAAAGAGTAAATATTTACAAGGTGATAAGGGAATAATATATCCTAATTTTAATGGCGACAATGGACACCCTCCACTTATAGATTGTAAATATAAAGATATAATAGTTAATTCACAGGGAGATGGAGGGTTAAAAAATATCCTTAGTAAATTTGAAGAAGATTCTATGAATGTTCCTGTATTTGACAAAGCAGTAGTAATGGATATGGACACTAAGGATGATTATATAAAACTGCTTGAATACTTTGAACAGAAGGTACCAGACAAGGAAGAATGCTATAGCATTTTGAAAATATATAATGTAAGTGATAATATAGTAAGACATTGCACAGAAGTGTCCAGAGTGGCATTGTACATTATACATGAGTTAAATGAAAAAGGATATAATTTTGATAAAGATTTGATACAGGCTTCAGCTTTGCTGCACGATATAGCCAGAAAATCGAAAAACCATGCAAAGGCGGGAGAAGAACTATTAAAGAAGCTTGGTTATGAGAATATAGGAAAAATAATAGCTACGCACATGGATATAGAAGTGGGGCAAGACAAGGATATATCAGAAAATGAAATATTATACTTAGCAGATAAACTTGTAAAAGATGATAAGTTTGTTTCATTGGAACATAGGATGTTTAATTGCTTGCTAAAGTACGAAAGTAACTCTGATGCTTTACAAAAGGCAAAACAGAGATTCATACATGCTGAAAAAATAATGGAAAAGTTAGAAAATATGATAGGAAAAAGTTTTAACTATGAATAGAAAAATTTATTTGGTAAGACACGGAAAAATAGATACTGGTAACGAAAAATGCTATATAGGAGTTACAGATATACCTTTAAATGAAGATGGAATCATGCAGGCTTACAAACTTAAAGAATTTTTTGTAAATATAGATATAGAAAAGGCGTATATAAGCCCGTTAACAAGGTGCGTTCAAACAGCAGACATAATTTTACAGGATAGAAATATAGAAAGAGTACTTGTAAGGAATCTTATGGAAATAAACATGGGGAAATGGGAAGGAAAATCCTTTAAATGTATAAAAGCCTTATTTCCAGAAGAATTTGAAAAAAGGGGAGGAAGTATAGATACTTATACGCCACCAGAAGGAGAAAGCTTTAAGCAAGTTGAAACAAGGGTTTTACCTACTTATAGAGCTATTATCGAAAATAGTAAAGGTAATTTACTTATAGTTGCACATGCGGGAGTTAATAGAGTTATATTGAGCAATATTTTGTCAAGGCCTTTAAATAGCATACTTGAACTAAAACAGCAATATGGATGTATAAATGAACTTTGTTATGAAGATGAATATAGGACGTGGTCATGGAAGGTAATAGTATAAGGAGGTGTTAGTATGTTTAAAGCGAAATGGAAGGCCGATATTGGAACTTCTCATGATAGATGCAAAAAATTAAAAATTGATGCAGATCAGGTTTCAAGCAAAAAGATTATATATGATGATGGAGAGCTGCAGAAAAGATTTGCAACTAGCAGAGATTTAATACTTACAGCGGCACCTTATATGGAACAATTGATCAATTTTGTCAAAGGATCTAATTTTTTTGCATTACTTACAGATGGTGACGGATGTATATTAAATGCTATAGGTGATGAAAAAATACTTTCAGAAGCCTTTTCTATGAAAATGATACCTGGGGCTTTTATGAATGAAGAAAATATAGGATGTAATGCAATGAGTATGGTTATAAAGACAGGTGCTCCAATTCAAGTTTCTGGTACACAACATTTTATTAAAGCTTATCACAAATGGACTTGTTCTGCAGCACCCATAAAGGATAGTAACGGACAACTCATAGGTGCCCTTAATCTTACTGGATATATTGAACAGGTACATCCTCATACATTAGGTATGGTTGTAGCGGCATCAAATGCCATAGAAGAAATGTTAAAAATAAAAAGTTATAATAAAGTTCAAAGTATAAACAACAAACATATAAAAAATATGTTTAATGCGATTCCGATTGCTATAATAACTACTGATGTAAATGGAAAAATAAAGCTTTGTAATGAAAAAGCATTAAAGATGTTTGGAAATATAGAGGGAAAACCAAGAGTAGCAGAAATAAAAGAATTTGTAGAAGAATGGGATAAAATAAAAAACGAAATATTTTTGGGAAAAAATATTTCGCAAGAAGTTAATATAATTGCTTTAAGAAATAAATTTCAATGTCATTTAACTGCTAATTCAATATATAATTTCGTAGAGGAAAGTATTGAAATCGTGTACTCCTTTGAGGAAACAAAGAAAGCAAAGAAAAAAAATAATGGGCAAGCTTATTATACCTTTAATAAAGTAATTGGCGAGGATGAAAATTTTGTTAAAGTAGTTCAATATGCGAAAAAAATAGCAGATAGCAAATCTACGATTCTTATTATGGGTGAAAGTGGTACTGGAAAAGAGGTCTTTGCACAATCAATCCATAACTACAGCAATAGGGTAGATGGACCTTTTGTAGCCTTAAACTGTGGAGCTATTCCAAAACAGCTTATAGAGTCTGAACTTTTTGGATATGAGGAAGGATCATTTACAGGGGCAAAAAAAGGAGGGAATCTTGGAAAATTTGAATTAGCTGATGGTGGAACTATTATGCTGGATGAAATCGGAGAGATGCCTCTTGATATGCAAACGAAGCTTTTAAGAGTAGTACAGGAAGGCACAATAACAAAAATAGGAAGTTCAAAATCTATACCAGTAGATGTAAGGATTATTGCTGCTACAAATAAGGATTTAAAAGTAGAGGTTGAGCTTGGAAGGTTCAGAAAAGATTTATATTATAGACTTAATGTATTGCCTATATACTTACCACCTTTAAGGGAAAGAAAGAGTGATATACCACTTTTTATAGATTATTTTCTAAAGTATATATCTGAAAGAATTGGCAAAAAAGACTTAGTTATACCTAATGAGTATCTAAAAAAGATGATGAACTATAGTTGGCCTGGCAATATAAGGGAATTGGAAAATTTTGTTGAACTAATTATTAATACAGAATGCATACCAGTTGGCTATTTTGGTGAGGAAAACTGGGAGAATGAAGTACTTGTTGATATAAATAAAGAGAGTTTAACACTGGAGTATGCTGAAAAAGAACACTTAGTAAAGATATTGAAGAGATTCAAAGGTAATATTACTCGGTCTGCGGAAGCATTAGGCATAAGAAGAAATACTTTATATAGTAAAATTAAAAAATATGAGATTGATATATAAAATGGAGACCTTAGGGCTCCAATTTATTTTTACATTGCAAAACTTATTAATAAAAGGTATGATAAATATAAGAATATTGTAAATTTATGTAATCATTATTAATAAAACTGGAGGACGGCATATGATAAAGGTAGGAATTTTAACAATAAGTGATAAAGGATCTAGAGGAGAGCGGGTTGATGGAACAGGAGAGGCAATAAAAAAGGAATTAAATAAAGAGGAATATGAAGTAGAATATTATAAAATTATACCAGATGATCTAGAAAAAATACAGATGGAGCTTATACATCTTTCTGATGAGCTTAAGGTAAACTTAGTATTGACCAATGGGGGTACAGGATTTTCTCAAAGAGATGTTACTCCAGAAGCTACAATGAAGGTAATAGAAAAGAATGTTCCAGGCATAGCAGAAGCTATGAGAAGTGCATCATTGAAAATAACTCCCAAAGCTATGCTTTCAAGAGCAGTTTCAGGTATAAGAAGAGAGACCTTAATAGTTAATCTACCAGGAAGTCCTAAAGGTGCTATAGAAAATCTTCAAGTAATATTGCCAGCACTGCCACATGGAATCGAGATATTAACAGGAAAAGCTTCCGAGTGTGCAAGATAAATACAAAGTATATAGACGTCTACGGACATTTGACTTATCTGACCTGAGCACTATAGATAGTTTTGTTAAGTGGCATGGAAATAAAGCTTGTTAGTATTTTAAATAGTTAAACAAAAAGTGATTTTGACAGGAGGAATTAGTTATGGACTTAACGCATATAAACAGCCAGGGTAGGGCAAAGATGGTGGATGTAAGTGAAAAGGAAGATACGGCAAGAGAAGCAATTGCTATTGCATCTATATATATGAAGAAAGAAACTCTTGAAAGAATAAAAGAAGGCGGCATAAAAAAGGGAGATGTTCTATCAGTTGCACAAGTTGGTGGAATTATGGGGGCAAAAAATACTTCTCAAATAATTCCTATGTGTCATCCTATAAATATATCTGGATGTGATATAAGTTTTGAATTAGATTCTGAAAAAAATAAAATAGATATAAAAGCAAAAGCTAAAACAGTAGGAAAAACAGGCATAGAAATGGAAGCGTTAACAGCAGTTTCTACAGCAGCTCTAACAATTTATGACATGTGCAAGGCAATTGATAGAGAGATGATTATATCTGATATAATGCTTGTTGAAAAAAGTGGAGGAAAATCTGGATTATTTCAGCGAAAAAATATATAGTAATTTGAGGAGGAATGTAAAAATGGCTAAGGTTATTGCTATAAATATAAGTGAAAAAAAGGGAGAAATAAAGATTCCTATAGAAAAGGGATATTTTAAGGAAAATCACGGTCTTGAGGGAGATGCTCATGCTGGGGAGTGGCATAGGCAAGTTAGTTTGCTTGGGCAGGAAAGCATAGATAAGATGAAGGCTTTAGGAGTAAAAGGGCTAGATAGTGGTAAATTCGCAGAAAATATTACGACTGAAGGTTTGGTGTTATATGAACTTCCTATTGGGACTAAGCTTAAGATAGGAGAGACCTTAATGGAGGTTACTCAAATAGGAAAGGAATGTCATAAGGGATGTGCGATAAGAAGTCAAGTGGGAGATTGCATTATGCCGAGAGAAGGAATATTTACGAGGGTACTAAAGGGCGGTTGGATTAGACCCGATGACAACATAGAAATATTAAAATAATTAAAGTTTCAAAAAGCAGGCAGAGAGGATTGAATATAATTTTCTAGTAGATTAAAATTGCTGCTTTTTGAAACTTTATTTTTTGGTATATAGTATAGAAATATAAAGATGTTTATGAACTTACAATAAAATATTTCAAGTGAAAGAATTAGTTACATTTAAAATAAAGATAAATAAATATAAAACGATAATATAATAAGATTGACTTTCTATTTTTAGCAGTACTTAAAAGTAACTAAGAAGAAACAAAGAATATGTATTAGTCTGGGAAGCAAGGAAGGAAGTGATTCAATGCGATATGTCCCTATTTTCTGCTTACAAGAAGGAATGCAAATTGGCAGAAATATTTACTCAAACGATGGTACAGTGTTATTGGCAAAAGATGTAAGATTAACAAGTGAATATATAAAAGGTCTTAGCAAATTAGGGATTAGTGGTGTTTATATAGAAGATAATCTGTCTCATGATATACAAATAAAAAGCATAATTTCAGATGAGTTAAGAATACAAGCTGTAAAATCTATAAAGGGAATCTTTAATTCTACTGACAATGTTTCGTATAATATAAACACTGTTGAAAATCTAGCTAAAAACATTATGCATGAAATTCTAAATAACAAAAATGTAATGGTGAATATGATAGATATTAAAACTTTTGATGATTGCATATATAGCCATAGTGTAAATGTAGCAGTGTTATCTTCCGTAATTGGAATATCGATGCATTTGGAGAATAGTAAGGTAGAAAAGCTTACAGCATCGGCTCTTTTACACGACTTGGGAAAAGTTTTTATATCTAAAGATGTTCTGAATAAAGTGGGAAATTTCACACCAGCAGAAGAAAAAGTATACAAGAGTCATCCAGAAAAAGGCTATAGATATATAAAACAATATTATAATATAGCTGTAACAACCTATGTAGGAATTTTGCAGCATCATGAACGATTTGATGGTAAAGGATATCCCGATGGAAAAAAAGGTGAGGAAATTTCACGATTTGGTCGTATATTGAGTGTCTGTGATGCCTATGATAATTTAGTAACTGAAATTCCCAATAGAAAAGCATATTTGCCTTCAGACGCCATAGAATATATAATGGCTAATAATGGACAAATATTTGATCCAAAGATTGTAAAACTATTTTTAAGAAGAGTTGCTCCGTATCCATTGGGTACAATCTTGAAGCTTAGCAATGGTAAAAGAGTTATAGTAATTGATAATAATGAAGAGTGTAGTTCACGTCCTAAAGTGAGAGACTTAGAAGATAACACAGAATTTGACTTAACTTATGACAAGAATTTTAGTAATGTTACTATTATAGGAGTAGAAAACATTTAGAAGATTGAGTATAAGGGGCTATTGCAGTTTTATATAAGTATACAATAGCCTCTAAATTATTTTGTTATTATTCCTGTACTTTAACACCGATTAAATCTAGAATAAACATAAATAGAGGAATACCAATAAGGAGTCCCCATATTCCCATAAAATGTTCAGAAGCAATTAATATTATAAAAGTAAAGAATATAGGTAACTTGATTTTTGCTGACATAAGTTTTGGATTTAAGATATAACTCTCAAGAGCATGAATGACAGCAATCATTACTAGAACATAAACTACTTTTGTAAGACCTCCTATTTTAAAAGCAATAAGAGTTAATGGTACAAGTGAAACTATAACTCCTGCTACAGGTACTAAACTTAATACAAATATCATAAAACCTAAAGTAATTAGCTGAGGGAACTGAAGAATAAAGAGCATAATTACTGAAAGTATTGTATTAAAAAATGCTATAATAATCTGGGCCTGGATTACCTTACCAAAGGAGTTTAAAAAGTTGTTTCCGAAAAAGCACATATATCTATACAAGCCTGAGATTTTACTATGCTCAAATTTTTGAAAAAATCGGAAAATCTTTCTTTTTTCTAACATAAAAAACATACTTAATAATATGGCTATGAATATGTTAACACTCCATTTTCCTATGTTAGCAGCAAATTGAAAGGTTATATCAAATCCGGATTTTATATAGCTTTTAATATCTATTTCTTGAAATATAGGTGTCAAATATTTTTGAATTATGTCAGAGTCAGAGCTTGGAGTAATGTCAAAATCTGCAGCTTGATTTATTATATATTTACTTTGTAAAATTATCAAAGGAACATATTTAGCTATTATTAAAATTATAGATGCAAACAGTAAGGAATATAGTATTACAGTAATAAATTTTTCTTTTACAATAGTTATTCTTTTTAGATGATTGACTACTAAGCCTTGAAAACTATTCATCAAATATGTAAAAAGAAAGGTTAATAAAAATAAATTTAACATTGAGCTACTTAAGTAAAAGATTAGTATTATAAATATAAGAGTTAAAAATTTTTTAACACTTTCTTTTGAAAAAAATTCTTTTAAGAAATTCATGTAAAGCTCCTTTCATACCATATTAAATGGTAGATGAAATTACAAATGTATTTAAAGTATATATAATAATAACATAGTTTAGATAAATTTTCTAATATATATTAATAAGTGCTAGAAAATTTATCTAAACTATTTTTAAAACAGTAATACTGTATTATAATGAGGGTAAGAATTTAAGGAATTGTTCAAAAATAAATATGAAAAACCACAAACCTATGGTAAAAAATATTATAGGATATGTTGAGGTGAACTACATGATTTTTTGTTAGACTTAGGAATAAAGAGAATGTCATAGAAAGGAATGGTTTTAAATTATGGATACTGGTGAAGTTAAAAATGAACTACATAATTTTATAGATGAATTATATGATAATTTGAAGGAAATAATGAATGAATGTAATAGTATAGAAGAGATAAATGAAGGCTTTTATGAAGAACATAAAAATATTACTGATTATACAAAGAAATTAGAATTGGATATCCTGAACAAATTTGAGGGTGAAGATAAGACAAAAACAAAGATTATACATATTCCATTTATTCAAATTGATGAAAAAAGCATATATGTTAAGGAAGATGAAGCACCTGTTATTGTAAAAGAAAAGAGTAAAGAAAAGAAGCCTTCTAAAACTATAGTTGTAACTTCGGCAATAATTATTGGTTTTTTATTTGGAATAATAATTAAAAGGGGAAATATACTCAATGGAATAATCATGGGATTCATTGGAGCGGCGTTTGGCTTCTCAGCTTATGAGATGTATTTTGCTGAAGATAATGATAATTTAGAAAAATTAATTAAAAGAGATAAGAAAATTAATAAAAGACTGGATAGAGAGTATCTAGGTAGACTAATAGATGAGAGAAAGAAAGGTATAGAAGATGTACTAATAAAGCTTATTGATGATTATAGTAATGATTTAAATAAAAAAAGTGAGAATTAAAATTTTGAAACATTAATTATAGATAACTACGTCCGAAAGTTGATTTATGCTCCGGGAGATGTTTCCAAGCTTTAACACTATAAAAACTTCTTATCAATCTACAGCTCAGTATTTAAGCAGAGAGCCAGAATCTCCGATTTTGTGCGAATCGCTTACTCCTCCGACGTAAGGAAGAGGAGTTTCATTAATTTCTAAGAACCTTTGATAGACTCGTACCTCAAGACGGACCAACTTATCAATTACCATTGATAAGTCGCTCGTAAAAAGCCATTTAGGCTTTTTACCATATCAAAGGTCCTAAGATTTTCTAAAATACTTCGCTAAGATTGATTAAGAAGTTTTTATATGTGTCTTCAGCTCTGGAAACATCTCCCTGCGTATAAGTCAACTTTCTGGTGTAGTTTTATATATAGATCGTTAATGTTTAAAGTTAATAATCTATAGATATAAAAAATGCAGAATATAGGTTATTTCATTAAATTTAAGATGATTTGATAAAAAATTGGTATAAACACTGCAGGGAGAAGGTTAGCTACCTTTATTTTGGATATCTCCAGCATATTAAAGCCTATACCAATAATTAAAAGGCTTCCTATGGCTGTCATATCAGTTATGACAGATTGTATTAAAATTACTTTTAGTGCAGAGGCTGCAATAGTTATTATACCTTGATACAGTAGAACTGAAATAGAAGAAAGCATTACACCAATACCTAAAGTTGATGAGAAAATTATAGAAGCTATGCCGTCAAGCATAGATTTTGCAAAAAGTATTTTGTTATTCCCTTCCAAACCGCTTTCAAGCGATCCTACAATTGCCATTGAGCCTACACAAAATAAAAGACTAGCAGTTACAAATCCTTCAGAAACCTTTACGCCTTTACCTTTAAACTTTTTTTCAATCTTATCGCCTAATTTTTTTAAAAGATTATCTATATCTACTAGCTCTCCTAAAAATCCTCCTATAACAATAGAAATAATTATAAGTATAACATTAGAACCTTTTATAGCTCCAGATATACCTATGTAAATAACACAAAGTGCCAAGCCTTGCATAATGGTAGTACTTATTTTTTCAGGAACACCACCTTTTAATAAAATACCTATAAGGCTTCCCAAAATTATAGCAGCAAAATTTACAATAGTCCCTAAAAGCATAATTTAAAACCCCCTACTTAAAATACTTAACAATATTATTGTATCAGAAAAAATATATTAATGTTTAAAAATAATACTAAATTAATTGGAGACATAGGGTTTATGATTATATATTGATTAAATATAAATGCCTAGAGATTTCATATTAAGGCATATTTTTTTAATATTTAAATATATTTATTTAGAGGGTAATAAATAAAACTTGACTATCGAACATATGTTCTGTATAATAAAAATATAAATTACCCAAACAAATGATCGGGGGTATACACATGAATGAATATAATCTTTTTATAAGAATCAACTATAAAACATCAGAGAACGATAGAGCAGTAAGCGGTAATACAAGGGTAAATAATGGAAGTGTTAACTCTAGTAAGTATTTAATTGGTGGTGGAATTTTAAATAGAAAAGGTGGTACAGTTATATTTTCTGCCAAAAACCTAGAGGAAGTAAAGCAGATTACAGAGGATAGAGCCTTGTTAAAGGACATATCAATGAATTACAACGTAGCAGTAATACCAAAGGGAATATAATAAGAGGCTGCTGCACTATATAGATAACGACACCAGAAAGCAGATATATAAGTGCGACAGCTACCTATTTAAATAATAGCAAAGTATAATAAAAAGTCCTTAGAGCGATTTAAGAAACAATGCTCTAAGGATTTTTTGTTTACAAATATATATATTATAATATAAAATCACACCATAATTATAAAATAACAATATTAATGATATATTGGACTTTAGTCCTTGAGTAGTAATATGGTTGGAAGAATCAACGAAACAAAATATAATTTTTAAACATTTCATCTGTGGGAATTGACGCAGAGGTTGTAGATAATGCAAAGTTATTCAAGAAATATCCCTTTATATCAGGCAGAGCTGCATATATATTTAGTGCTATTGTTACAATATTTACATATAAGTATAGAAGAATACAGTTAATCATAGATGACAAAGAAATAACTTTAGAAAATACTCTAACAACCTTTGCAAACGGTAAATATTATGGTGGTGGTATGAAAGTAGCTCCAGATGCAGACCTACAAGATGGACTTTTTGATATATGTACCGTCGATAAATTAAGCAGAATAAAAATGTTCACTCTATTCCCAAAGCTCATTAAAGGAACTCACCGTCAAATAGAAGAGGTTTGTTTCTACAAAGCAAAAAAGATTATAGTGAGTTCTAAAGATGAGATAACTGTAAATATAGACGGAGAAATAGTAAAAAGAAAAGACGTTGTTTTTGAACTAATTCCTAAGGGAATAAACTTCATTATACCTAGGAGCTAGTACCAATATAATTTTTAACAAAATAGATAAATACTTAGAGCTATATATTTTTGTAGATTCTGTGATTATGCTAGGTGGATATATCAAATTACAAATTTGCTTCTCTTATAGATGCCGACACCAGAAAGTAGACTTATACGCAGGGAGATGTTTCCAAAGCTGAAAGCCACATATAAAAACTTTTTAGTCAATCTTAGAGAAACATTTTAGAAAATCTTAGAATTATTTATATGT
>NZ_JAEEGC010000064.1 GCF_019207025.1 Clostridium thailandense
GTTAAAAGTCATTTAGACTTTTAACCAATCAAATCTTCTAAGCTTTTTCAAAAATATGAGCTAAGACTTGTAGCAAAAGTATTTAAATGTGTCTTCCAGAATGTAAATATATCCCTGCGTATAAGTTAAGTGTCTGGTGTGGTTATCTATAAGTGCAGCAGTCCCTTTTTATATTCTTATTGAATAGTTGTACACTATAAGATTATAATATATAAAGAAATGTCTATAGTAAAATATGTTAATATGTGTATAGAGTACAAAAGTTTGAAAGAAGGATGCTCATATGAATGAAAAAGAAATATTAGGATTGTTAGATGAACTATGTTCCTTTAATCAGTTGAAATATTCCAATATACCAGATATAGATTTATATATGGATCAAGTTACTACATTTATAGATGAAAAGCTTTCTTATTTAAAGAGAGATGAAAAAGAAGTAGCATTAACTAAGACTATGATAAATAATTATACTAAATCAGGGATTTTGATGCCACCTAAAAAAAAGAAGTATTCTAGGCAGCATATGGTATTGATTATTCTTACTTACTATTTAAAGCAGATATTATCAATAAATGATATACAAACGCTTTTTTCTCCTCTGGTAAATGAGATGAAATCTGGAGAAAATTATGATAAGGATTTAGAAAATATATATAACGGTTTTTTGGATATAGAAGAAAGTGAAATCAATGATTTTAAGAACACTTTTCATGATAAGATTGCTGAAAAAGAAAAATTAGCAGACAACGATGATAAAAATATAAATGAGTTAATTGTAATTGTATTATCCTTAGTAATTAAATCAAGTATACAAAAAAGAATGGCGGAAAAGATAATTGACGAGTTTTTTAAGAAATAGAATTTAAGGCCGAAAGCTAACTTTTGGCCGTGAGATGCTATAATAATAGCAGAATGAAAATATTTAAAATAAATTTTTAAAGCAGTTTTTACATATTAACATTTTGCCTTTGTTGGCAGTGATACAGTCGGATTTTTTTATAATTTTATTGCATATTTCGCAGTGAAACACATTTTCATCAGATTTATCAGAGCTGGATTTGCAAGCTTTTGAAGGTAAAGCTATTTTTGATCTTCTATTTGGAGGAGGAGAATATTCTATTGGTGTGTCTTCAATTTCTTTTTTTATTATTTTATAATCAATAGAATATATACTTTCAGCAAAGAGTTCTAACTCAAATCTTGGATTTTCTTTATCATAAAATTCCTCTATTATAATTCTTCTTATTTGAGCATCATTTATAATAAGTCCACTTTTTTCAATACCATCAAAAATGCTTTTGGTTATATTATTAGTATCAGGATGCCTTTTGGGGCTTTTATAATATACTTTAAGTATTGCGATTAAGGCTTCAGAAAAAACTATGCCAGGATTTTGTAGTCTTGCAGCATAGGCTATTTCTTCTTCATAAAGAGCGTATCTATCATGATATTTACCGGAATTAAAAGGTAGTATAGCTCTTCCATTTATATTAAATAACTTAAAATTAGATTTTGATATTGGGGAACCTTTTACTATAACTTTTGCATAATTATGTTTCATAAATTACTCCTTCTATATTGTATATAGGTTAACTTTACTAATAATTATATCATAACTGTGTTTGCAAAATAAAAATAATGCGACGCAAAATTTTTTCAGAGGACAATTGACAGAGGACAGAGGACAATGAAGGTTGCTTTTCTTCCGCTGTCGCTACAGAAAAGCTTTAATTATTTTTTATTTAGCGGCTTTGCCGCAAGCC
>NZ_JAEEGC010000065.1 GCF_019207025.1 Clostridium thailandense
GCACATATAAAAACTTTTTAATCAATCTTAGCGAAGTATTTTAGAAAGTCTTAGGACTGTTGATATGTTTGAGGCACGAGTTTATCAATGGTTCTTAGACTTTCAAAATACTGAGCTTTAGATTGATAAAAAGTTTTTATAGTGCTGAAGCTTGGAAACATATCCCGGAGTGTAAGTTAATTTTCGGCCGTGCAACCCTATATTTAAATTTTCATATTAGATGATTTTGTTGAATTGCTTCAAATGCCGAAACAAAAAAGTCAGCACATTTTACAGTATCAATAAGTATAGTAATAATAAGATGTAGATCATTTAATTATAGGTGCCAGAGACATACATATAAGAAAGCTTGCATAATTGAAATCTAATGTATAAAAAGGGGGCAGCTATGAATAAAGTGGATATATCTGACAATATAGATTTAAGTAAATGTGAGTATTTGGGTAAAGGAAGGAATGGTAAGGTATACTTACTTCCTGACAGGAAGATTGTGATAAAAATATGTAGTATAGAACAAAGCTGCATAGATGAATATAAAGTTTTAAAAGCAGCAGAAGGTAGCTCATATTTTCCGAAAGTCTATGGAAGATATGGAAAAATGATGTTTAGGGAATATATCGGTGGAGAAAAGCTCTCAATTTATTTAAGAAAGAAAAAGGTGAGTAGAAATTTGGCAATAAGCTTGATTGGGCTTATTGAGGAATTTAAAAGGCTTGAGTTTAGAAGACTGGACATAAGAGGAGAACATATATATGTACAAGATGACGAAAGTGTTAGAGTAATTGATCCAGCAGGGCAAATAGTAAAGTCAGCTAGTTATCCAAAGTCAATGCTTAAGGAGCTCAGAAGGCAGAAGTGCATAAAAAGGTTCTATGATATACTAAAAGAAGAGAGACCGGATTTATATAAGAAGTGGAAGAAATAAAAATTTTAGCTGCACAAGGAATTTATTTACCTATGCAGCTAAAATTGTTAACTGGATACTGTAAGCTAAGCCCCAAGGATGTGAGTTACTTTAGGACACTAAGTTGAGATTTTGGAATAGCATCTACTTGAAAGGATTTGCTATTATTTGTTTTGCACCATATTACGAAATCTTCACAGTTGTTTTGTAAAAGGTCATAGCTTTTTTCTCCCAATCTTTCCTTAGCACTTTTTATAACTTCCTCAGGTGTAAATTTTGAAGTATCTTTAAAATCTAGTACAAAATAGCTGCCGTCTTTAAAATACTTATTCATATCTTCTTTTGTAGTACTATCAAAAATTACAGTGTTCTCAAAATGTATTTTAACACGCAGGATGACAAACAGCTATTTGTAACTTTTACAAATAGCTGTGATAAATACTATTAGGATAAATATTTGTCTATTAAATCATACAAGCTCTGAAAATTAATTGGTTTAGCGATATAATCGTCCATTCCAGAGGATAAAAATTTCTCTTTATCACCAGTCATTGCATAGGCTGTCATAGCTATAATCGGAGTATGGTTTCCAGTTTTGCTTTCCCTGTCGCGAATTATTTTTGTAGCATCTAATCCATTCAATTTAGGCATCTGAATATCCATTAATATAAAATCCACTTCATTTTCATTAAACAATTTTACGGCTTCACTTCCATTACAAGCAGATAAATATCTATAACCTTTTTTTTCTAACAATGTGCATATAAATCTTTGGTTTATTTCGTTATCATCTGCTACTAATACAGTTTTATTGTATATGATTTCATTAGTATCTATAGAGTCAGGATAAATAATAGGAACATCTAAATCATTATCATTTGAGACATACTGATTTTTATTAACTAATGAAAATTCTACTGTAAAGTAAAAACAGCTGCCTTGACTTTCTTTACTGGTTACCCATATGTTACCATTCATCATAGAGACAAGATGTTTGCATATAGCTAGTCCCAGACCCGTTCCACCGTATTTTTTTGTGTATGAATCATCTACTTGACTAAAATTTTTAAAAAGTCTATCCATTTTATCAGCAGGTATTCCTATTCCTGTGTCAGAGACAGAAAATTGGACATTAACTTTTCCTTCGGAACAAGAAATACGTTTTGCACAAAAAATTATGCTTCCTCTTTCAGTAAATTTAAGAGCATTAGTTAGAAGATTCATTAAAATTTGGTTTAGTTTTAGCGGATCTCCAATTAAGCAGTCTTTCGTTAATGATGGATCTACAAAAGATATAAATTCTAAGTATTTTTTCTTCGAAAGAATTGAAAAATTATTAACTAATGTATTTATAGTTTCTTCAAGATAAAAAGGAGCTAAATCAAGTTTAAATTTACCAGATTCAATCTTAGCTATATCTAGAACATCATTAATTATATCCAATAGATGTTGTGATGAAGTTTTAACTACACTTAAATATTCAGATTGTTCTTCTGTAAGATCAGTCATTAAAGATAGCTCAGTCATTCCCATAATCCCATTTATAGGAGTTCTTATCTCATGACTCATATTTGCAAGAAATCTACTTTTGGCAAGGCTGGCTTCCTCGGCAGCAATTTTGGCTTTTCTTAATTCTTCTTCTCTTTCCATTCTTTCGGTTATGTCTCTTCCAATACAATAAATTACTTTATCTTCATCGATTACAAAAGAACTCCATTCTATCCATTTATATTTTCCACTTTTACAGATATATCTATTTCTGTATGTTATTCTACCAGTTTTTAATAATAAGTTAATAGCATTAAATGTAGAATCGAAATCATCTACGTGGAGAAAGTTAACAATGTTTTTGTGAATAAACTCTGATACTCTCCAGCCTAAAACGCTTTCTACGCCATTACTAACATTTAAAAAATTCCATTTTAAATCTAAAATGCAGAATATGTCATCAGATAAATTAGTGAAATTGTAAACCATTTTTTCTACAGTCTTAACTCGTGTAATATCTTGTATTTGAGTTAATATTGACGTTGTATCTCCGTTTTCGTTAAAAATTGGGGTTATCAACATATCAAAATAGTAAGATGAATCTTTAATGCCTAAAGAAGAATTATTTGATTTAAGGGTATACCTACGTGTTATTCTTGATGTTTGTCTATTTTTTATCTTATTTTTTGTTTTTTCAGGTATATATGGAGAAGCAAAAAAGTTATCATACTTAAAATCAGAAATACTATTTATTTTGAACATTTCACAAAAAGATTTGTTAGCAGAAATTGCATCACCATTTGAATTAAATAGTTCAATGCCGATAGGTGATTGCTCATATATATTTCTAAACATCTTTTCACTAACATATAGTTTTTCAGTAAGCTTTTTAGTTTCAGTTATATCCCTTGAAATCGTACATGAGCCAATAACTTCTCCTTTATAGTTTTTTAGTGGAGCGACATTTAAAGATAAGAAGACTTCTTCTCCATTTTTACATAATCTTTTAACCTCGTAATTCTTAACTTCTTCTCCAGACTTTATTTTATTTAAAAGATTTTTAATGCTTTTACCACTTTTATCACTATCTAAAATTGATAAGTTTTTTCCTATAATTTCATTTGGTGAATAGCCATAAATTTTTTCTGCAGCAGTATTCCAGCTTAATATTGTGCCATCTACATCTTGGCCGATTATGGCATTTTCAGATGAATCTTCAATGGCTGTAAGTAGTAAGGCTTTTTTTATATACTCGTCCTTTTCTAGGTGATAATTTATTACTAGTATTAAATCAGGTTTAGTTCTTATAAAATTACAATTAAATTTCCATTTTATGTTATTGATTTTTACTATTTTTTGAAATGCACAGCTGTTTTCGGTTGAGTTCTTAAAAAGTAAAAATTTTTTTTTAATAAACCATAATATATCATCAAACTTACTACCAATAGCATTTATATTTTTATCCATGTAAACGTTTGTAAACATTTCAACTGCTGCTGAAGTAATAGATTTTATGCAATCATTACTGTCAATTAAGATATAGGGTACTCCTATATCTGATAGGAATTCTAAGGAATTATATAAGTTTTCAGTATTATTTAATAAATCTTTCATAATTAACAAAAATAGCTTTTGCTATTCTTATAGTCCACCTCTTTTCTAAAAAAGCGTTAGAAACAAAGATAATTAAACCATAAAATTAAATTTATAGAGTATATTTTAATTTAAGTATATTACTTTGAAAAATCTTATTCAATAAAAAAATAATTATAAAAAAAAGTCAGTTATTGTGTAACAATAACTGACTTTTTTTAGCAGATATCTCAAGTCTGAGATTTGGTGATGGTCGCTTACTCAGTGAGTACTCATCTGACTAAAGGAAGAGGAGTTTCATTAATGTATTCATTTAATAATTGTTGGATTTTTGGTGTACAACGTCTTCCGCAACATGAACCGGTTCCAGCTCCTGTGACTTTTTTTACTTCTTCTATAGTTTTAGCTCCATTACCTATAGCTTTCTTTACAGTAGCCCTAGATATACATTTACAAACACAGAACTTAGTGAGTTTATCTAAAATTTCAATATTTACATTTTGTTCCATTAACATCACTTCAACTTTCAATTTTAATAATAAAATCTGAGGAGGGATTTTTGGTTGTAATAAATTTTGGGGTAAGTATAATATCTATACGATAATAAATATTTAATAACATTTATTATCGTATAGATATTATAAGATTATTTTATAAAAAAGTAAAGAAAAATTTGCATTGAAATATACCCCCCTAACTAAAGTATGTAGTTTACATATTTAAATGTGTACTTTTATACAAAACTGGTATTGCCGCTGCTATAAGGATCATACCCATAAAAGCAGGTGAGGCATGGCCAAGTGATACATAGATTTGACCTCCAATGATAGGACCAATCATTCTTGCTAAAGCCTGAATAGATTGGCTGCCTCCTTGAATCCTTCCTTGCTCATTAGAATTCACAGATTTGGACACCATACCATTGAAGGAAGGTCCAAAAATAGAATCACCAAATCCAAATATAAACATTCCAGCAATAAGAAGAGGATAGAATGAGAACAAAGCCGATGCTGCAATAAGACTGTAGCCTATAATCTCCGAAACCATTCCAAGAATAGCTATCTGTTTATCTCCAAGTTTTTCTAAAAGTTTTGGCATTATGAGACTTTGTGAAATGATGTCTTGGATGCCCATTATTGAAAACATGAGTCCGATTAGTGCAGGCTGAAAGCTGAAAGTATCTATTGTAAATTGTGAAAAAACAGCCTGTAAAGATCCATTAGGTATCCAAAGTAAGAACCCAGACAAAAGTAGTCTTTTTAAGTTTTTCATGGAAATTATGCTTGCAAGCTGTGTAAAAGGATTTAGTCTTACAAAGGTAATCTTTTCTAGTCTATTATTCTTGTCAAGGCTCTCAGGCATAAAAAAGATTCCATAAACAACATTTAGTAAAGTTATTATTGCTCCAAAATACATGGGTACAGAATAACCAAACTTAGCGAGTAATCCGCCTAGAGTTGGGCCAATAACGGTGCCTACACCTACAACCGCACTCACCCATCCAAAGTATTTGGTTCTCTGCTTTGGAGGAATGATGTCTGCAAAATATGCGAAGATAGTGCTTATGGTACCTCCTGTTATACCGTCTATTATGCGCCCAGCAAATAATACCCATATAGCTCCTCCAATGCCGAAAACTAAGTACCCGATTGCTGAACCCAAAAGGCATACTAAGAGTACTGGACGACGGCCATATCTATCGCTCAAAGCTCCAAGTCCAGGAGCTGAAAAAAAAACACAAACTGCATAAACAGAGGTAAGCAGCGTAACAACTATAGCTTGATCTCCTGGATTGCTTATATAAGGCTGAACTAAGAATGGAACAACAGGTGATATGATAGTGAAGCCTATCCCACAAAGAAACACAGACATAAGACCGAATATTAAAGCTTTTTTATCTACGGTTTGTGCTGTGTTCTGTACATTACGTGATTTAAATTTGAACATTTAAATTCTCCTCTCAAAATTCGTATTTTTGTTTCTTTGTCAACAAAAATATCATATCACTATTTTGTTTCCTTGTCAACAAAGCAATAAAAATAAAAATGCAGCCGTCCTCAATAGAGATGAGCTGCATTTTTATTTTCGTTATTCAAATTTATTCCGACTTAATATCTATACCCTGTTTTTTAATTTCTGCATCTAAATGCCGAATATACTTTTCCACGAAACTAAGCATACTGTCAAATTGTTCCTCTGTTACTTCATCGAATACGACTTTATCTCTCTCTTGAAACTCTTTGTGCAGTTCCTCGTGGACTTTGTAAATTTCTTGCCCTTGTTCAGTAAGTTTAAAATAAATTTCTTTCTTATTATCTGGCTTTTGATAGCTTTCAATGACCCCTTTTTTTATGAGTTTCTTGGTCATTTTACTTATGGCTCCCCTAGTCATATAAAAGGACTCTGCAAGTTTTGTCACGTTGGACTCTGCATTTCTTCCAATGTATTCGATGCAATGTACTTCAGAAGATTTATAACCTTTAAAGCTGTCTTCCATCTTAAGTTTATTAAGCCAAACCATCTTATTGTATAAGTCCCTGAAACGCATTTTGACCTGTTCTTCTTTGTTCATGATATGTCCTCCCACCTGTTGGTGTATTAACAATATTATATTAAATAAATGTTTCTATTTCAACAATATTAAAACAATTACTTTAGAGATTGAGCTATACGTTAGGAAATAATATATATTATGATAAATTTAGGTTATACTATAATCAAAAGAATTAGTATGAATTCTTTTGTGTGATTTAATATAATTTAAAATTAAGAAAATTAACATTAATAAATTGATTATTGCATTGTTAAAAAAAAATAATGCAATAATTCTTAAATACACGTAAAATGTTAAATTACACAGAAAAAAGTAGAGTGAGAGTAAAATTTAATGCAATTGTATTGATATACTTTAAAATCTGGATTTGCAAGTGTTGATTTTTATCTTACTTTGTGGTGAAATATAAACAGTCAAAAGTATTCGTTTTTTTGTATTTATGTAAACGACTGCGTTAAAAAGAAAGGATGATAATAATGACAAATAGAGTATTAAAGGATTTAAAACCAGTTGAATTGTTTAGATATTTTGAAGAACTTTCGCAAATTCCAAGAGGATCAGGAAATGAAAAGGAAGTCAGTGATTATTTAGTAAGTTTTGCTAAAGAACATAACTTAGAGGTTATTCAAGATGAGGCATTAAATGTAATAATTAAGAAAAAAGCAACTGCAGGATATGAAAACAGTCCATCTATTGCAATTCAAGGACATATGGATATGGTATGTGAAAAAGAAGCAGATGTAGAACATGATTTTACAAAGGAGCCTCTAAAATTAAGAATAGTTGATGATGCAGTTTATGCAACTGGAACAACACTTGGAGCTGACAATGGAATAGCAGTTGCTATGGGATTGGCTATTTTAGCTTCAAATGAAATAGCGCATCCGACTATAGAATTAGTTTGTACAACTTCAGAAGAAACAGGAATGGATGGAGCAACTGCATTAGATCCTAAGAATGTAGGTTCAAGAATTCTTATAAATATAGATTCAGAAGAAGAAGGAAAATTTCTTGTAAGTTGTGCTGGTGGACTTACTGCGAAGACAATGATACCTGTAACAACAGTAGAAAGTGAAAAAGACTTTAGTACATATTCATTAAAGATTAAAGGATTAAAAGGCGGCCATTCAGGTATGGAAATTGACAAAGGAAGAGCAAATTCTAATAAGCTAATGGGACGTATTCTTAAAGAACTTACTTCAACAGTAGAATTCAGAATGGCTTCAATAAACGGTGGGTCAAAGCACAATGCTATTCCACGTGAAGCAGAGGTTATTTTATTAACAAAACCTGAAAATAAGGCTGAAATACAAAAAAAGCTTGCTGAATTAGAGGAAACACTAAAAACTGAATTCAGAACATCAGATTCAGGTATAAAAATAGAATTTACAGAAGCAGCTGCAGTAGTTAATAAAGTATTTTCAATGCAAACACAAAATAGCATAATAAACTATTTGTATCTTCTATTAGATGGAGTTAATTCGATGAGCATGGATATTAAGGGATTAGTAGAGAGTTCATTAAATTTAGGAGTAGTGACAACTAAAGATAATGGAGTAGAATTTATAACTTCAGTTAGAAGTTCCGTAAGAAGCTTGAAGATGGAGTTATATAATAGAATAGTTGCTTTAGCTGAGCTTTTAGGGGGAAGTGTTTCACAAGAAGCAGGTTATCCAGAATGGGCATATAATCCAAACTCAAAGATTAGAACAATATTCCAAGAGACTTTCAGAAAGATATATGGAAAAGATGCTGAGATAGATGCAATACATGCTGGACTTGAATGTGGTTTGTTCGGTGAAAAGTTCAATGGAGAAATGGATATGATATCCTTTGGACCTAATCTATACGATGTTCATACTCCAAATGAGCATATGATTATTTCATCTGTTCAAAGATCATGGGAGTTATTAGTAGAAGCATTAAAAGCTGTAAAGTAATATAAGTGAAAGCCTAATGATGGGTAAATCTTACTCTATCATTAGGCTTTAAATTTTGGTGATTTATATTTATTAATTTTATGTTAATTGTTTAGGTAGATTCTAATAGATGTGTTAAAATAAAAATAGTATACCTTGAGGTTCATTTGCAGTAATATATAAAATATAAAATGAGGAATGGTAAAAACATGGAAAAACCCACAAACAAAAAAGTAAGAAACAAAGTAAAGAAACCTAAGAAGAAAAAGATAAGATCTAAAGTTTTGTTGATTTTGTTACTAGTTGTATTAGCAGCAGGAATTTTTAATTTTAGTAAAATAAAAGAGATATTTTCACTTTATGATGATGCAAGTGTAAAGGTGAGTTCGATTTCCCAAGCTACCTTTAATAGTAGAGGTGCTGTGTACTTATATGACAACAATAAAGAAGTCATTGATAAACTTATTAGTTCTAAGGATGTAGAATATGTAAGTTATAATAGATTGCCCCAAGCAGTAACACAGTCTTTCGTAGCTATAGAGGATAAGGATTTCTTTAAACATCATGGTGTTAGCATTAAAGCAATTGTAAGAGCTGCATATCAAATAGTTAAGAATAAGGGCGAAATTACTCAAGGTGGAAGTACTATTACTCAGCAGCTAGCTAAAAATGTTTTTTTAACACAACAACAGTCCATGAAGAGAAAAATTGAAGAGATATTTATATCCTTGAAACTTGAGAAGATGTACACTAAAGAGCAAATATTAGAGTTTTATGTAAATAATATTTATTTTGCTAATGGAGCATATGGTATACAGGCGGCATCTAAAAAGTATTTTAATAAAGATGTTAACGAGTTAGATTTATCTCAGATAGCATTTCTTGCGGCGATACCTAATAATCCGGAGTATTATGATCCGTTAAAAAATGCTAATAATACAATTCAGAGAAGAAATTTGATACTAGATAATATGGAAGAAGCTAACTTTATAACGCAAAACCAACGTGATAAAGCAGTAAGTGAGCAGATAACACTTAATCCAGAAAAAACGTATTCAAAACAAGGTTATATTGATTCATATGCAATAGACTGCGCGGCAAAAGCCTTATTAGAGCAAAGAGGCTTTCAGTTCAGAAATAGTTTTAAAGATGATAGTGATAGAGAAGCATATAATAAGAGTTATTCAGATTCGTATACAGAATGTGTAAATGAAATATATAGAAACGGTTATAAAATATATACATCAATAGATATGGAAAAGCAGAAGTTATTACAGCAAACTGTGGATGATAGGTTATCAGAATTTACAGAGAAGCAAGATGGAATTTATACTTTCCAAGGAGCAGCTACAACTATTGATAATAAGACAGGCACTGTAGTTGCTATAGTTGGAGGTAGAAGCTCAGATAAAAGAGACTACTTAAATAGAGCATTCCAATCTTTCAGGCAGCCAGGTTCTACGTTAAAGCCTCTTGTTGTTTATACACCAGCTTTTCAGAAAGGATTTACACCTTCAAGTGTGGTTGAAGATAAATATACTGAAGGAGGACCTCATAATAGTGGAGATGCTTATTATGGAAATGTAACGTTAAGTTATGCTGTACAGTTATCATTGAATACAGTTGCAAATCAGGTTTTTAAACAGATAACTCCTGAATATGGAATTTCATTCTTAAAGGCTATGAACTTTAGTAAAATAAGTAAGTACGATTATACATTGTCAACAGCATTAGGAGGGTTAACAAATGGTTCTAATACAGTTGAAATGGCATCAGGATATTCTGCGCTTGAGAGGGGCGGGCAATATATTAATCCGACATGTATATTAGAAATAGTAGATTCTTCAGGAAATGAAATATATAAAAATAACTATAAAACAAAGGAAGTTTACACAAAGCAAGCAAGTGATTGGATGACAGCAGTATTAAAAGGAAACATGGAAAATTCTTGGGGAACAGCTTATAAGGTAAGATTGTTTGATATGACTTCGGCAGGAAAAACTGGAACTACTGATAATTCAAAGGATGGATGGTTTTGTGGCTACACACCATACTATACTACAGCGGTATGGGTAGGATATGATAAACCAAAGGAATTAAGTAGTTTATATGGTGCAACATATCCAGGAGGAATATGGCATGATTACATGGAAAAACTACATCAAGGGCTAAGCATTAAGGACTTTGAAATATCTAATGATATTCCTCAAGATAATAATAGCATGAATAATGTGACTGGGGATACTTTGAAGGATGATAATACTATAGCAAAAGACGCTGTTAGTAAGTATGAAAGCTGCAAGATTAATACTATGGAAGATATTAATCAGGCAGAACAATTAGAAGAAGAAGCATCTCAAAAAGTTCAGAAATTGCAGGATAAAATTATTAGAGATCAGCTTTCGAGGGAAATTCTAACAAGAAAGGCTAGTATAAATCAAAGAAAATTAGAATTACAACAATCTAAAAATAATAATGATAATGGTACAACAAATGGGAAGAATAGTGTAACTAACACTGATATTAACAACAATACTGACAACAGCAACAACAATAGCAATAATGTAGGAACTAAAACAAATAAAAATAGTAATGCTACAGATAATTAATTAGTATAAAATAGCAGGTTAAGATGAAACTTTTTGGAGTATGGAGGACATTGCAATGATTTTTATAGAAAATGAAAACACAGATCCATATATAAATCACGCCATAGAAGATTATGTATTAAATGCTCTTGACGAAGACTGTTTTATGCTTTGGAGAAATGAACCATGTATACTTATTGGAAAAAATCAAAATACTCTATCTGAAATAAATATTGATTATGTAAATAAAAATAAATTGCCTGTAGTCAGAAGAATGACTGGGGGAGGAGCTATCTTTAATGACCTTGGAAATTTAAATTTCACATTTATATCTAATAATAGTGGAAATGGATTTGCGGATTTTCAAAAGTTTACATATCCAATAATAAGAGCATTAAAAAAGCTATCTATAGATGCTAAGCTGTCGGGCAGAAATGATTTAATGATTGGTGAAAAAAAGTTTTCAGGGAATGCCCAGTATAGTTATAAAAATAAAATACTTCATCATGGAAGTATGCTTTTTTCAGCAGATATGACTAATCTAGCACAAGCTTTAAAAGTGAAGGACATAAAGTTTCAAGACAAAGCAGTCAAGTCGGTTGGGGGTAGAGTTACAAATATAAAAGAGCATTTGAAGAATGATATGAGGGTTGATGAATTTAAAGATTTCATAATTAAATCTGTTATGAGTGAACAGGAAGCTGCTAAATTCTATGAATTCTCCCAAGAGGAATGGGATGAGATAAAAAGAATATCTGATTCTAAATATGCGACCTGGGAATGGAATTATGGTAATTCACCGAAGTTTAATTATTTTAATGAAAAGAAATTTAAGGGTGGAATTATTCAGGTAAATGTAAATGTGCATAAGGGAATTATTAAAGATATAAAATTGTATGGTGATTTCTTTAGTGAAAAAGATATAAGTGAACTGGAGGAATTACTAACAAGCATTAAATATTTAAAAGATGATGTGCTAAGTGTATTAAAAAAAACAAATATAGAAAAATATATGATTAATATTTCAAATGAAAATTTATTGGAAGTTATGTTTACATAAGAAAAACTATAAGATATAGAGCATGGGGGAGAGCGTATGTATAAAAGAAAACCTGAATGGTTAAGAGTTAAAATTAGAGGCGGAGAAATATCAGGAGATGTGAATGAAGTATTAGAAAGATATTCACTAAATACGGTGTGCACAGAAGCAAATTGCCCTAATAGAATGGAATGTTATAACAAAAGAACGGCTACATTTATGATTCTTGGAAAAAATTGTACACGTAATTGTACGTTTTGCAATGTAACAAAAGAAAAACCTGAAGTTGTTGATGTAAGTGAGCCAGCTAATGTGGCTAAGGCTGTAGAAAAATTAAATTTGAAGCACTCAGTTATAACCTCTGTAACGAGAGACGACCTTGAAGATGGTGGAGCGGCTCATTTTGCAGAAGTAGTAAAGGAAATAAGAAAATTAAACGATGGTGTAACAATAGAAGTTTTAATTCCTGACTTTAAAGGAGACAAGCAGTCTTTAAAAAAGGTAGTGGATGTGAAGCCAGATGTAATAAATCATAATGTAGAAACAGCACCATCCTTATATAAGGAAGTAAGACCTATGGCTATTTATGAACGTTCATTAGAGCTTTTAGCTAATGTAAAGAATATGGATAATTCCATATTAACTAAATCTGGCTTTATGTTAGGACTCGGAGAAACCGAAGATGATATAATAGGTGTATTAAAGGATTTGAGAGAAGTTAAGTGTGATATAGTAACAATCGGACAATACTTGGCACCTTCATCAAAGCATCACCAAGTTATAGAGTATGTTCATCCAAATTCATTTGAAAAATATAGAATTATGGCATTAGATATGGGCTTTAAATATGTATCATCAGGTCCTTTGGTTAGAAGTTCTTACTATGCTGAAGAAGTCTTTAGATAGTTTCAAAACGAGACGGAAAAAGCTTGTTTTCTCAAAATGGTACTAGATTTGTATCAAAATGAGAAAATAAGTTTTTTAAAATGGCTAAAATTCTAGTGAATACACTTGGCATGATATTTGCTTTATAATATTAATAGTTAAAGAAAGTATTAATAGGGTTTGGGGAGGTCTTTTTATGCATATTCCAGATAATTATTTAAGTCCATCAACTTGTGCAGTTATGGGAGCAATAATGGTTCCAGTGATAGGTAGATCAGTAAAAAAGGTAAAGAAGGAAGTTAGTAAAAGGAAAATGCCTATATTAGGTATTTGTGCAGCAGTATCCTTTTTAGCAATGATGTTTAATATTCCATTACCAGGAGGAACAACAGCACATGCTGTAGGAGCAACTTTAATTGCAATTTTAGTAGGGCCTTATGCAGCTACAATATCCGTCAGCATAGCACTACTTATCCAGGCTTTATTCTTTGGAGATGGTGGTATACTTGCGTATGGAGCAAACTGTTTTAATATGGCCTTTGTAATGCCCTTTGTAGGATATTATTCATATAGTTTTATAAAAAATAACATAAAAAGTGATAAAGGTGAATACATAGCTGCTTTTATAGGTGGTTATTTGGGAATACTTGCAGCAGCTTTTTGTGCCTCTATCGAGTTTGGAATACAACCAATGTTGTTTAAAGATGCAGCTGGAGCAGCAATCTACTGTCCTTATGGTTTAAATGTAGCTATACCAGCTATGGTAATACCTCACTTATTAGTTGGTATACTAGAAGGAGCGGTTACTGCAGGAGTATATTCATATGTTAAGAAGATGTCGCCAGGAGTTATATATGAAGGTGAAGCTACAAACAAAAAGTCATTATATGGATTGCTTGTTGCAATGGTAATACTTTCGCCAATAGGACTTTTAGCTAGCGGAACTGCCTGGGGAGAATGGGGAGCAGATGAAATAAAGAATATAGTAGGATATGTGCCTAGTGCATTTGAACATGGTTTTAATTTTAATGCGATTATGCCTGATTATTCTGTAGCAGGTATAAATGAAAAGATAGGATATATTATATCAGCAATTGCTGGAGTTGCTATTATTTTAATAGTATTTAAGATAGTTGCTTCAGTTAAGAAAGATAAGATGTCTGTTGAAAATGGGACAAAAAATATATCTTAGATAAGTGGATTAAATAATTTAAAGTAAGTGTGCTGTAACAAATAAATATAAATTTTATAATAAAAAGCTAAAAGCCCTCGAAGGGCTTTTAGCTTTTTTAGTTTATAGCAAAAATTATATGTACTTATAGCAAAAATTAATAACATTTTGTGATATTATAGTAATAGTAATTCAAATATGATTTTTATTACCAATATTTAAGTATAAGGAAGGCAGGTGTAAATCTTAATTTACTATAAATTAAGAGTATTTATGTATAAATATAAATCCATAGCTCAGGTAATAATAGCTGCCATATTGTTTGGCTCTAGTGCACCAATATCAAAGATACTCTTAGGAAAAATAGATCCTATTCCATTAGCAGCATTTATATATATAGGCAGTGGTGTAGGACTTCTTATTTTTAAAATTATAGAAAAATATTTTAGTACTAACTATAATAAAGAGGCTCCTCTAGGTAAAAAAGATATTCCCTGGCTTCTAGCTGCAGTATTTTTTGGAGGAGTTTTTGCTCCAATAATTCTTATGAACAGCCTTAAAACAACGCCAGCATCTACAGCTTCATTACTTTTAAATTTTGAGAGTGTAGCTACAACTGTAATTGCAGTTTGCTTTTTTAAAGAAAGTGCTGGAAAAAGAATTTGGTTTTCTATAATATTTATTACTTTGGCTGCCATAATTTTATCGTGGGATTTTAGTAATCAGTGGGGACTTTCTATTGGAGCAATTGGAGTAATTACAGCATGTGTTTCTTGGGGAATGGATAATAATTTTACAGGAAAGATATCTCTAAAAGACCCATTTTCTATTGTTATTATAAAGGGAATTGGTGCTGGTTCGTTTTCTTTAATATTAGCGATAATATTAAAGAGTAGTTTTCCAAGCATAGGGGTGATTGTAGAAGCCATGATTTTAGGGTGTTTTAGTTATGGGTTAAGCATTGTATTATTTGTACTGGCGTTAAGAGAATTGGGAAGTGCCAGAACTAGTGCTTTGTTCGGAACGTCACCTTTTATTGGGGCCCTAGTGTCTTTCGTTTTATGTGGAGATAAAATAAGTTTAACTTTTGTTATGGGATTTCCACTTATGGTGATTGGAACTGTTCTGCTTCTTAAAGAAAATCATGAGCATAAACATTTGCATAAGGCTATTACACATGAGCACAAACATAATCATATAGATGGTCATCATGGACATGTTCATGATGAAAAAGTTGATAAAGATATTTATCATTCACATGTACATACACATGATATAATAGAACACAGTCATCCACATACTCCTGATAGTCACCATAAGCATGTACATAATTAAGAGATTTAAATTGGATTTACTAAAAATTTTTATATTAATTTATAGAAAACATACATCAAATTATGGTATTCTATAACTATAGATGTAAAAATTTTACACCAAAAATGGGTTTTTAATCATATTGATTAGATAGAGGAGAGGTATATGTTGTGGTTGCTAGAAAAATATAATCAGCTTAAGAACGATTACGAAAGTTATCAGAAAATGGCAGAAAAGATTATACAAAACCAAAATGCAAAAATTGTAGAATTGGATAAAAAGCTAGACATGCTGTCTCTTATAGTAGAAATTAGTGAATACACTAATAAGCGGTTAGGTAATGAAGATATAATTTTTACAGTAAATGATATAATGATAGGTATTTTAGGAGTAACTTACTCAAGTGTATATATAACTGAAGATGACAAGTTGGAATTAAAATCTACAAATTTAAAATCTACAAAACATCATTATAAAATAAATGAATTTAATGATAGTGATCAAAAACTAAATGTATGCCTTGTAAATTCCGTAGATAATATATCTGCAGATGATAATATAGAAATTCATTCAGCTATATATATGCCTATATATTTAAAGGAAAATTTGTTAGGTGCAATAGTAGTTGAACATAATATATATGAATATCTAAATGCTAATCATATAAAATTATTAACTGCTCTTAGCAATCATTTAGCTATATGTATAGAGAATAATAGTCTCTATAATAAGATTAAAGAAAGTTCTCAAAGGGATGGTCTTACAGGATTATATAATAGGAGCCACTTTTTTTCAATTGTTGAAAAGAAAAATAAGTATAACCAGAAACCGTATGCAATTATTATGATAGATATAGATAATTTTAAAAAATGTAATGATACCTATGGACATCAGTGTGGAGATAGTGTACTTAAAGAAATTAGTAGTATAGTAAAAAACAATCTTAGAAAAAAGGACATTGTATCGAGATATGGTGGGGAAGAGATAATAGTATTTATGAATGATATCTCAAAACCAAGTTATGCTTACTATAGAATGGAACATATAAGAAGAATTATAGAGAAAACAATAATTTATTATAACAACAGTAATTCTAATGTAACTGTATCAATAGGCATAGGTGTTTCAAAAAACAGGCATGAAGCCTTAGACCAAGTTATAAGGAGAGCAGATATTAATTTATATAAAGCAAAAAATTCAGGGAAAAATAGAGTTATTTGTTAGTAAAATTACAATAATATAAAGTTAGGTGTTAATATGAGTACAAAATGGACAAAGGAACAAAAGGAGGCTATTTTCACAAAGAATTGCAATTTACTAGTTGCGGCGGGTGCTGGTGCTGGTAAGACTGCAGTTCTTGTTGAAAGAATAATACAGAGGGTAACCGACAAAGAAGAAAATGTTGATATTGATAGGCTGTTAGTTGTTACATTTACAAATGCTGCTGCTTCCGAAATGAGAGAAAGAGTTGGAGATGCTATCTCCAGGGAATTAGAATTAAACCCAGATTCAAAAAATCTTCAAAGGCAGCTTACACTATTAAATCAGTCCAATATAATGACCATACATTCTTTTTGTCTACAAGTAATAAAAAGCAATTTCCATATTATAGATTTAGATCCGAATTTTAGAGTTTGTGATACTACAGAAGCTATACTTTTAAAGAGGGAAACCTTAGAGGAGTTATTTGAAGATGCCTATGAGAAAAGTAATAATGAATCATTTTTGAATTTAGTTGATTCTTATGGTGGTAAAAATGATTTTCAAGTTCAAAATATGGTATTAAGCTTATATGAATTTGCAAAAAGCTCACCGTGGCCTAGAAAATGGTTAACTGAAGCTGTTAAAAGATTCAATGTGGAGGATAATTATGTTTTTGGTGAGTCAGATTGGGCAAGGATTTTGGTGAATAATATAAAGATAGAACTTTATGGATGTAAAAATAAAATGGAAAAAGCCATAGAGATAATAGAAAACTCGGAGGGAATAGAATACTACTTAGAGACTTTTAAAAATGATTTAGAAAAGATTAATGAATTATATTCTTATAATTCATGGGAAAAACTTAAAGAAGGTTTTATAACTTTAGAATTTGAAAAACTTCCTATAAAGAAAAATAAAGATGCAGATAAAGAGGCAAAGGAAAAAACTAAAAAAGTAAGAGATGAGGTTAAAAAGAAGCTTATAGATATAGCAGATGATATATTTTTAAGTTCAAATAACACCGAAGACAATTTAAAAGATTTATATCCAATGATGAAATGTTTGGTAGATTTAGTAATAGATTTTGATGAAAAATATAGTGCTAAAAAGAGAGAAAGAAGTTTAATAGATTTTAATGATATAGAACATTTTTGCCTAGACATTCTTACTGAAGAAGATGAGGAAGGGAATGTAAATCCATCTAAAGTTGCGGTAGAATATAAGGAGCAGTTCGAAGAAATACTTATTGATGAATATCAGGATAGTAACGAAGTACAAGAAGTTATAATGAATATGATAGCAAATAAAAATGATATACTTAATATGTTTATGGTTGGAGATGTTAAACAAAGCATTTACAGATTTAGGCAAGCAAAGCCTGAATTGTTTTTGAATAAGTATAATACTTACTCAGAGGAAAAAGAAAGCAGCAAGAGAAAAATAAGATTATTTAAAAATTTTAGAAGTAGAGTAGAAGTAATAGATGGAGTTAACTATTTATTTAAACAAATAATGTCTAAAAACATTGGAGAATTAGATTACGGCGAAGAAGAAGCTCTCACAATTGGATCAACTTATTTAGAAACAGAGCATCCTTCTGGAGGAGAGATAGAATTACACCTCATAGATAAAAAAAGCAATAGGATAAGAGAAGATGAGGAGTTAGATAGCAGCAATAATGAAGCTGAAGAGATACTAGATAATATACAAATAGAAGCTAGATTAGTAGCAAGAAAAATAAATGAGCTTATTAATTCAGAGGATGAACAAAGATTTCATGTTTATGACAAGAGCATAAATAGCTATAGGCCTGTAAGATATAAAGATATAGTAATCCTTATGCGTGCTACTGCAAACTGGGCACCTACATTTGTAGATGAACTTAATAAAATAGGAATACCTGTTTTTGCAGATACTGCTACAGGATATTTTGATACAATTGAAATCAGAACAATTATGTCATTGCTGCAGGTTATAGATAATCCAATGCAGGATATACCATTGATTTCAGTTTTACGTTCTCCTTTAGTGTCTTTTCTTCCAGAGGATTTAATAGATATTAGAATGGTAAATAAGCATATATCCTTTTACGAGGCTTTAAAATCTATATATGAATATAATGGGGTATTAAATAACGAGAGCTTAGCAGAAATTACAAAAGACAAAGATTATGAAAAAATGTTTGATTTTGGACATATAAGTGAAGAAATCAGGGAAAAAGCATGTAATTTCATAAAAAGAATTAGAAGTTATAGAAAAAAAGCTATACATATGCCTATTGATGAATTTATATGGTATCTTTACACGGAAACGGGATACTATGGATTTGTTGGAGCTATGCCTGGAGGTAAACAAAGGCAGGCTAATTTAAGGGTATTATTTGAAAGGGCAAAGCAATATGAAAAAACCAGTTATAAGGGACTCTTTAATTTTATTGATTTTATAAATAAGATTAGAAATAACAGTGGAGACATGGGAAGTGCAAAAATCCTTGGTGAGAATGAAGATGTAGTAAGAATTATGAGTATACACAAAAGCAAAGGATTGGAGTTTCCTGTAGTAATATTATCAGGTTGTGGAAAAAACTTTAATATGATGGATATGAATAGAAGTATATTGTTCCATGGAGAGCTAGGCTTGGGGCCAGATTATGTAAATTTGGATAGAAGAATATCGTACCCTACTATTATAAAACAAGTCTTAAAGAAAAAAATGAAGTTAGAAACCTTATCTGAAGAAATGAGAATTCTCTATGTTGCATTTACAAGAGCTAAGGAGAAGCTTATTATAACAGGTATGGTAAATAATATTGCCAAGTCTTCTGAAAAATGGTGCGAAGCTGGAAGCTTTGATAAGAGTAAGATACCTGACTATTTTCTTCTAAATGCCAAAAGTTATTTAGACTGGATAGGGCCATCTATTGCAAAACATGAAGATGGAAGTAAATTAAGAGAATGTGCAGGATATGAATATGAACATCAAAATATAATAAAAGACAATTCGCTTTGGAGTGTAAAACTTTGGAATAATGAAGATTTTAAATCAATCTTAAGTGAGAATGTAGAGGAACTAGACATCGTAAATGCAATAGAGAGTATAACTTTGAATGAAGACTCAAATCAATATAACAAAGAAATACAACGAAGATTAGATTGGGAGTATAAATACAAGGAAGCCTGCAGTATACCAGCTAAATTTTCAGTGTCAGAATTAAAAAGAAGATTTTCTAAGATTGATACTGAGGAGAGTTTTGATTTATTTTCTACATCTACATTAAAGAAACCGTTATTTCTTCAAAAAAGCATGGCTTTATCTCCATCAGAAAGAGGAACCGTTTTGCATCTTGTTATGCAGCATATAAATTTAGAAAAAGTTTTCCGTATTAGTGATATAAAAGAACAAATAGATAAACTAGTACTAAAAGAATTTATTACGGAAGAAGAAGCTAAAGTCATTGACATGGGAAAAATATTAAGGTTTTTTGAATCAGATGTAGGAAAGAGAATGTTAAAAGCTAAAAAGGTTTATAGAGAAGTTCCATTTTTTATGGAGTTACCATGTAAAGAGATATATAAAGAATTGACTGAGAAAGTATACAAAGAGGAAAAGGTAATGCTTCAAGGAATAATAGACTGTTACTTTGAAGAAGATGGAGATTTAGTACTTTTAGATTATAAAACAGACTATGTTAAAGACATAAGTGAAATTAAGGAAAGATATAAATTACAAATATATTATTATGCTAAGGCATTAGAGTCAATGACGGGTAAAATTATTAAAAGTAAATACCTATATTTATTTTCAATAAACAAAATATTGGAAATGTAACAAGTAATACTTGATATTATTATAATCTAATGAAGGGGCTGACGCTAAGTGCGACAACCCCAGTTTTTTATTTTGAAATATATAATTAGGAAAGAATTCATCTAAAAATATAAAGATTAAAAAGGATTACAATATAATAATTTAATTAAACTTTGAATAAGTGCCGTTTAGACCTAAACTATTGCATTAAACTAAAATTTTGTAGAAAAAATTTCAATATCTTGTTAAAATATCATTATGGAAGAAAGATTTTTTAAGATAGTTTATATCTAAATGTTTATTAGAATTAGTTTAGAAATGAGGAATACTATTGAATAAAAAAATTAGAAAGGCTTTATTTTTTATTATTATAGTAGGAATTTTAATTATTGTTAATACAAATATTTTTGCGTTTCAGCAAAATGCCAAAATAAATGGTTCAACATTAAGCAGTATAACAGTAGCATTAGATAACAATTATCCTCCTTATGCCTTTAAAGATAGTAATGGAAATTTACAGGGAGTAACCGTAGATCAGTGGAAACTTTGGGAGAAGAAAACTGGTATACAAGTTAAATTACAGGGAATGCCATTAGATGAAGGTTTAAATGCCATTAAAGAGGGTAAGTGTGATGTTATAGATGACATATTTTTTAATGAAGAAAGAGCGAGGTTTCTTGATTATTCAAAGCCCCATGCTAATATTGAAGTTCCTATTTTTTTTCATAAAAATATTTCAGGAATAACTGGAATTAATTCTTTAAAGGGGTTCAAAGTAGCTGTGCAGAAAGGAGATAACAGCGTAAATGTCCTTAAAAAAAGTGGAATTACTGATATACAAGAATACAATAGTTGTGAAGATATAATTGAAGCTGCGAAGGAGCATAAGATAGTTACTTTTATTATGGATAAGCCAATTGCAGTATACTATCTTTATAAGATGAATATACAAGATGAATTTAACTATACTAAACCGGTATACAGTGCTGAATCTTATAGAGCAGTAAAAAAAGGAAATACTGAATTGCTTGATATAATTGAAAAAGGATTTGAAAAATTTTCAAATAAAGATTATAAAGAAATAGATAATAAATGGTTTGGGAACTCTTTTTTTAATAATAGGATTATTGAATATATAAAGTTCTTATCAATTGCTGTTTTCTTTATTATATTAATTCTAATAATTTGGAATTTGACACTCAAAAAAAGAGTTAGGCAAAAGACTGTTGAACTTGTGAAGCTTATTGATGAAGTAAAAATAAATGAGGAAAAGTATAGAGCATTATTAAAAGCAATCCCAGATATTTTTTTTGTTATTGGTGAAGGAAATATTTTCGTTGATTTTCATTATGAAGGAAATAGTAATGATTTATATATTATGCCAGATGAATTTTTAGGTAAATCAATTGAATGTTTGTTTCCTCAGGAATTATGTCAAAAATTTACTGATGCTATAAATGATACAATATCAGCAGATAGCATTAAAATTATAGACTATTCGCTTGATATGATTGGTGAAAAAAAATTTTATGAAGCACGTTTGTTGCCTTTTGTAAATAATAGTGTATTGGCAATAGTGAGAGATATAACTGAAAGAAAAACTGCGGAAGAAAAAATATATATGATGAGTATTTATGACGATATGACAGGATTTTATAATAGAAACTACTTTGAGGAAGAAATGAATAGACATGAACCCGTTAATGCAGAAGGTGTAGGAATAGTTATTTGTGATCTTGATGGATTAAAACTGGTAAATGATACACTAGGACATCCAGAAGGAGATAAATATCTGATAACTGTTTCAGATATATTAAAGACTTGTTTTAGAGAACAAGATATAATTGGAAGAATTGGTGGAGATGAGTTTGCAGTATTGATGGAAGATACTTCAGCAAAGGCAATTGAAGAAATTAGGATCAGAATAAATGAAGAGATTAAGGAAATAAATAAAAATAGAACATCAATACCCATAAGTATATCCTTTGGGTATTCAGTTTCACAAGGAAATGGCAGAACTCTACGTGAGATGCTAAAGGAAGCGGATAAGTATATGTATAGAGAAAAGCTTAGACACCATCAAAGTGCTAAAAGTGAGCTTGTACATATATTGACGAAAATGCTTGAAGTTCGCGATTTTATAAATGAAGGACATGCTGACCGCCTACAAGAACTGGTAAAACAGATAGCTGAAATAATAGGAATGTCACAAAATGAGATAAAGGATATGCAGTTACTTGCTCATTTTCATGATATTGGGAAAATTGCTGTTCCTAATACTATATTATTTAAGCCTGGAAGGCTGTCAGAAATGGAAATGATAGAAATAAAAAGGCATTCTGAAATTGGGTTCCGTATAGCAGAATCTTCACCAGATCTCAAACATATTTCAGAATGGATCTATAAGCATCATGAGTGGTGGAATGGAAATGGCTATCCTTTTGGTCTAAAGGGAGAAGAAATACCCATACAATGTAGAATACTCTCTATAATTGATGCCTATGATGCAATGACGAATGATCGTCCTTACAGAAGGGCCATGACAAAAGAAGCAGCTTTACGCGAAATTAAAAAAAATTCAGGTGTACAATTTGATCCTTTCCTTGTTGAAAAGTTTATAGATATCATGTAGATATATTGATTGTCTAATATAATAAAAAATTTAATTTGTAATATAATATAAAGAAGTGTATGGCTTAAGTAATTTAATTTTGGATGTAGGTTGTATAAAGATTATAGGAGGGGTAAGCATGTCAAATGTGGTTGAGAAATTTTTAAGTTATGTTAAGTTTGATACTAGATCAGATGAGGAATCTAGTACTGTTCCAAGCACTCCAAAGCAGTTAGTTTTAGCCAATGAGTTGGTAAAAGAGTTAAATGAAATAGGGTTGAAGGATGTATCTTTAGATGATAAAGGTTATGTAATGGCAACTTTACCAGGAAACATAGAGAATAGAGTACCGACAGTTGGGTTTATAGCTCATATGGATACAAGTCCAGAAATGCAAGGATATGATATAAAAACTAATATTATTGAAAATTACAATGGGTGCGATATTATTTTAAATAAAGAACAAAATATAGTTATGCATGTAGAAGAATCACCAGAGATAAAAGATTACATAGGCAATACTTTAATAACTACAGATGGAACAACTTTGCTTGGAGCTGATGATAAGGCTGGTATAGCTGAAATAATTACAGCAATGGAATATCTAGTTCAGCATTCAGAAATTAAGCATGGAGATATTCGAGTAGGCTTTACTCCAGATGAAGAAATTGGACGTGGTCCCGATTATTTTGATGTGAAAAAATTTAACGCTGATTTTGCCTATACCATGGACGGTGGTGCAATTGGAGAGTTAGAATATGAAAACTTTAATGCAGCTTCAGCAAAGATTATCATAGAAGGAAGAAATGTCCACCCGGGATATGCTAAAAATAAAATGCTAAATTCTATGCTTATAGCTAATGAATTCATTAGTATGATGCCTAAAAATGAGACGCCAGCTGTTACAGAAGAATATGAAGGATTTTATCATTTGATTTCAATGAATGGTGGAGTAGAAGAAACTCAGTTAAATTACATAATAAGAGATTTTGATGCAGAGAAGTTTGAAACGAGAAAAAAGTTTATACAAGAATTGGTCAATAAGGTTAACGAACAGTATGGAGAAGGAACTGTAAATGTTGAAATAAAAGAACAATATAGAAATATGAAAGAAAAAGTAGAACCTGTAAAATATATAGTTGATATGGCTTTTGAAGCTATGAAAGAAGTAGGGGTAGAACCTTTAGTGAGACCTATCAGAGGAGGTACAGACGGAGCTAGACTTTCTTTTATGGGATTACCAACACCAAATATATTTACAGGCGGGCAGAATTTTCATGGTAGATTCGAATATATACCAGTACAATCAATGGAAAAAGCAGTTGAAGTCATATTGAAAATCGTTGAACTATGTACAAAAATGTCTAAGTAATCGAATATAGATAATTAGCTATAAAATATTATGGAGTGAAGCTTTGTAACTCTAAAAGTATACAGAGATTTCACTCTTTCATTTTGGACTCATAAATGTTAATGTTAACTAATATAAATAGTAAGATTATAAAGAGGTATGAGGAGGATGGAGAAGTGAAGGTATTTGATTGTCATTCTGATATATTAATTGATATTGCTAATAGAAGAGCACAGGGCGAAAGAAATGTTTTAAAGAATCATCACATACAAAGGTTAAATAAAGGTGGTATAGGAGGTACTATATTAGCGTTATGGATTGATACTCCATTTGTTAATGAGCCTAATAAAAGAATGTTAGATATTTTAGGATCAGCTTGTGATGAATTTCGGGAGGCAAAAGACTGTGCAGCTGTGGCATATAATGTTGACGATATTAAAAATATACAGAATTCAGGAAGGCTTTCTATAATTTTAGGTATGGAGGGCCTTAGTGGATTAGAAGGGAATATTAATATTATAAGTTTACTTTATACTTTAGGAGTAAGACATGCAATGCTTACATGGAATGAAGAAAATGAATTTGCAACTGGTATAGGAAGTAAAAATCTAGATCGGGGTGTAACTGAGCTTGGAATTAAGGCCTTGAAAAGATTTGAAGAATTAGGAATATTGATAGATGTATCTCATGGAAATGAAAAAACCTTTTGGGATATTTATAAAAACACAACAAAACCTTTTATTGCATCTCATTCAAATGCTTATAGAATTTGCCCTTCTGTACGTAATCTGAAGGACGAACAAATTAAAGCAATTGCAAAACGTAAAGGTATAATTGGTATTAATGCTTGGTCGGAATTTGTTGATACTGAAAGTCCAAGTGCTGAAAAATTAGCTGAGCATATTGACTATATTACTAGCTTAGTTGGTATCGATTATGTTGGATTAGGGTTTGATTTTTGTGAGTTTATGGATTTAGATAAGCTATTTTTTGATGAAAAATCAGTATTAACACCAGGAATAGAAGATGCATCTAAAGTATTGAGCTTCTTGGATATTTTAAGTAAAAAGGGATATAAAAAAGAGGATATAGAAAAAATAACATACAGAAACATAATGCGTGTATTTGAAGAGGTCTTAAAATAAATTGAAAATATAGACACATCTACCGCCGACAATTAACTTATCCTCCAGGATATATTGGCATTTTTCCGGCACAATAAATACTTTTGATAAGTCTAAATCTCAGTATTTTTAGAGGACAATTGACATAGGTAAAGGACAGTGAAGGTGAGTTTTCTTCCTTCACTGTCCTCTAAAAATACTACTTCGCTTCTATGGAAAAATTAGTCTTGATATCACTAGATCTGTATTTTCTAATATAATCATCAAAACACCATTGAGAGTGAAATTTTGCGGCACTTCTATAACCAGATCTAAAAAGATCCACAATTTTATCTGTTGATATGTTAAATGAAGTAGCATTTACGCCTTCAGTAGGAATAAGTACAGTTCTAGATAGGTTTTCGCTTTTTAACCATTCTCTATTTTTTTCAACTGAAAGAGTATTTGCAATGTCCATAAGAAAAGATAAAGGATCATTTTTTCCAAGGCGTGTATTGCTAGTTTCGGGAACATCAAATTTAAATCCTATAGTCGGCCATCTTGGAATTCCATCAATATCAAAAATATTTATTGGAAAGTTGCAGCACACAGCGCCATCAACTATATAACTTTTACCATGTGCATGTATAAATTCTACTGGTTTAAAATAGAAAGGTATACTAATACTCATTCGTATTGCTTTAACTATTGGGAAATTCATAGGGTCAATGCCATAGTCAACTAAACTATCGGGGAGAATTAAAGTTTTTCGTAAAGTTATATCTGAAGCTATTATTTTAAGCTGGCTTTCTCCATCACGGCTTACATCTTTAAATTTTTGCACTCCTTTAGCTTTAAGCAAATTATTTATCCAATCTTCAAGATAATCTCCTGAATAAATTCCTTTTTGAAGTAAAAAGCCAAGGGCTTTACCGAGCAGCGGAAGTTTTTGAAATCCGTCCTTATCTAAAAAGTCTTTAAAATTCATCTCTAATAAAACCTTTTTTAATTCTTTAGTATTGTAACCTGCCGCTACTAGAGCTGCTATTACAGCTCCAGCAGAAGTTCCAGCGACTCTTTGCCAACTATAGCCTTGAGCTTCTAGGTAGGTTAGGGCACCAACTATGCCTATAGCTCTCATTCCCCCACCTTCAAAAACAGCATCGGCTTTTTTCATATTAATATAAAACACCTCCTCAAATTTGGAGATTGAATATCTATAGCACCATTTGAGTGAACTTTGTATATATATATATTATTAAAATACATAGTGAAAGGTTAATTAAATATGGAAAAATTTTAAATTAATTTTGAAAAACTATATTTTAAAACAATGAAATGTGGTACAATGAAATTACATTTTTTGTAAATAAGCTCATAAATTGTATGTTATATAAGGAGGAAGAAACAATGAAAGAAAAGAATAGTTTTAAAATAACAATGGATGTAATTGAGGAGTGTTTAAAAGAATGTTTAGATAATCCTAGTAAAAAAGAAAAGAGAAAAGAAAAAACAAGTTTTGTTAGTGATAGATAACAAAAACTTGTTTTTAAAAAATTTATTAATTAAGTTTTAATAGTAAGATTAATAATAGGAACATTTTTTCTCAATTGATCTAAAGGTTAGAACTAAAAATGATGTAATAAGTAAGTATATGGCAGCAGCTATTATAAATGGTGTTATGGTGAAATCTCTGGTTACAACTTCTTTTGCAGCTCTTAAAAGATCACCTATACCAATAGCTGCCACTAGTGCCGTATCTTTTATAAGATTTATACTTTCACTACAAATAGGAGGAATAACGTTTTTTACTGCTTGCGGAATTATAATGTACAACATTGTTTGTCTGTAGTTCATACCTAAAGCCTTTGAAGCTTCAAATTGGCCTCTATCTATAGATTCAATACCTGCACGAAATATTTCAGCTAAGTATGCTCCATAATTTACAGTAAAAGCAATACTGGCTGCAGTTAATGGCTCTAATCTTATACCTATTACAGGAAGGCCAAAATAAGTGAAGAATAGTTGTAATAGCAATGGAGTTCCCCTAAAAACCCAAGTGTACAAGCTCAAAACAGTTTGCAAGGGTTTTATATTCAAGTTTTTTCCTATAGCTACTAAAATTCCTAAAGGTACTGAAAATACAGATACTATTATAAAAAGCTTCAAAGATATTAAACTTCCCTTTAGTATAAATCCTGTGACATCCATAAGATTAGACATTTATAACACATCCTATCTTTCTACTTTGTAATGATATTTTTTCCGAACCATTTTTGAGATATTTTATCAGCAGTTCCATCAGCTTTCATGGCGTCTAGAGTCTTGTCTAATTCTTCTTTAAAGCTTTTATCAGTCTTCCTTATTCCTACGCCATAATCTTCTTTTCCAAAATCTTCATCAAGAGTTTTATATAGTCCAGGTTTCTTTGAGATATAGTATCTTCCAACCACTTCATCTACAACAACAGCATCTAAACGACCTTGACTTAGATCCATTAATGCCTCAGTATTGTCTGAGTATTTTTTAGTTTCTTTTAAAGACTTAGAAGTATTTGTATCTGCAGCTAACGCAGTTTCGCTACTACTTCCAAGCTGTAATCCCACAACTTTACCAGCTAAATCTTTTTTCGTCTTGATTGAGGAGTCATTTTTTACAACTATTATTTGTTTATTTTGTAAGTACACTTTTGAAAAATCTATTTGTTCTTTTCTCTTATCTGTAATAGTTAAACCATTCCAAATTACATCTATATCTTTATTATTTAAACTAAGAATAATTCCATCCCATTGAACTGGTTTAAATTCTACTTTCACTCCCATTCTTTGAGCAGCTTCTTTTGCCATATCTATATCGAAACCGACAATCTCTCCCTTATCATTTTTAAATCCCATAGGAGGAAAGCTGTCATCTAATCCAACTACGAATTTTCCCTTTTGCTTAATATCTTTTAGTGAATTATCTTCTGTTTGTTTAGCTTGTCCACATCCAGAAACCAACAGTCCTAGTACAAATATCATTATTGTTAACAACGCTAATTTCTTTTTCATTTTTTTACCTCCAAATAACTTTATTTTTATTACAGTACCTATTATACTTTAGTGAATTAAATTTGTAAAGTGATAGAAGGACAAAAATTAAATTTTTATGAATATAAAAAATTGTATAGAAGTATAATGCTAACATATAAGCTAAAAAATAAAATAAGTACGATGAGTAGATAAGATACAAGAATAAAACAAATAAAAATAGCCAAAAGTAAACTTGTTTATAGTATAAGTCTACTCTTGGCTATTTATAGTGCTGGAAGAATATAAATATATTCCGAAGTATAAGTTAAGTGTCGGCCATGTATATCTATAGTCTTAATGCTTTAGCAGCGGATTTTACATCATCTTTACCTAGAATTGCTGAAATAACAGAAATTCCATCAATACCTGTATTTAAGACTTCTTTAAAATTTACTTCGCTTATACCGCCTATGGCTACAGCTGGTATATCTATTTTATCATAAATTAATTTTAATCCTTCTATACCAATTGGTACATCTATGTCTTTCTTAGTTCCTGTAAAGAAAATTGCGCCTATACCTAAATAATCCGCACCATTTTTTTGGGCTTCTAGAGCTTCTTCTAAATTTCCAGCTGATATACCTATGATTTTATCTTTGCCAAGTATTTTTCTTGCTATAGTTAAAGGCATATCATCTTGTCCTAAGTGTACTCCATCAGCATTAATTGCTTGGGCAATATCCATTCTATCATTTATAATTAGTGGAATCTTATAGTAATTAGTTACTTCTTGTACTTCTAAAGACACTTTATAAAATTCCCTTGTAGATATATTTTTTTCTCTTACTTGGATCATAGTTGCACCTCCAAGTATAGATTCCTCAACTACATTTTTTAAGTTTCTTCCATTTAGAAAGCTTCTATCTGTTATAAGATATAAGCTATAATCTACTGCCATAATATATTACCTTCTTTCATTATTTTTTCAGTAGACAATGTATATATACAATCAATTAATTTAACTCTAAAGCTTCCTGGTACTTTGCACATTTCATATGCTTCTTCACCAGATAAATTCATTGAAAGAATTGCACATACAGTAGATATGAATTTATCCTCATATGCTCCAGCAGTAGCAGCACAAAGAGCGCCAACCATGCAGCCAGCTCCTGTTACCTTAGTGAGCATATCTGTACCATTTTTTATAATAGCAGAACGAGATCCATCTGTTATATAGTCTTCTTTTCCAGTAGCAGCAACAACGCAATTATATTTTTTTGCAAGCAGCATGCAGGAGTCTAATGCGCCTTCACCATTGTCCAATGAGTCTACTCCACGAACTTCAGATGCTTCGCCAGCTAAAAATTTAATTTCACCAATATTTCCTTTTATAACATCGACTCTTCCAAGTTCTAGAATTCTTTTTATTACTGAATTTTTTCTTGGAATAGCAGCGCAAGCAACTGGATCTAATACAACTGGAGTATTATTTACCTTAGCAGATATACTTGCAAGTACAGCAGCTTCCTCTTGTTCCTTAGTTAGAGTTCCAACATTAATATAAAGAGCTGAGGAAATCTTTGCAAAGTCAAAAACTTCATCATAAGCCTCACACATAGCTGGAGAAGCACCATAAGATAAAAGTATGTTAGCACAATCGTTTATAGTTACATAATTAGTTATGCATTGTACAAGAGGAATCTTTTTTCTTAAATCATTTAGAACATTACAAACCTCATTAGTATAATTTGAATTCTCTAGGTTATTAGTCATTATCAATTACCTCCCAATATAAAAATGTTTAATTTTATTCGTAAGAAAGACCAGCTTTTTTGTAAAGTTCGATGAAATGTCCAACAGGACCTACACCTTCACCAATAGAAAAAGAGTTCTGTATTGCTTTTGTTATATATTCTTTTGACAAAGATAAAGAGTCCTTAACACTGTACTCTTTTGCTAAATGTGATGCTATTGCAGAAGATAGGGTACATCCTGTACCATGGGTGTTTTTAGTTTCTATTCTGAAACCTTCTAGTGTTATAAATTTATCTTCGCAAAGTAATATATCATTTGCATCATTACATCTATGTCCGCCTTTTATTAATACATTTTTGGCACCAGTTTTCTTAATCATTAGTGCTGCTTCCTTCATAGCATCAGCATTTTCTATCTTTATGCCTGTTAGAACTTCAGCTTCGGGAATGTTTGGAGTTACAACATCTGCGATAGATATTAATCCTTTTATTGCTTCTTGAGCTTCAGACTTAAGTAAAAAATATCCACTTTTAGAAACCATTACTGGATCCACAACTATATTTTTTGCTTTATACTCTATTAGTAAGTCTTTTATTACTTTAATAATTTCTGTGCTGGAAACCATCCCAATCTTTACAGCATCAACTTTTATGTCATCGAATATGGATCTTATTTGAGCCTCTACTAACTCTTTGGATACTTCCATGACATCTTGAACTCCTATTGTGTTTTGAGCTGTCACTGCTGTGATGACGCTCATTCCATAAACACCAAGAGAACTCATGGTTTTTAAATCTGCCTGTATACCAGCACCGCCACAGCTATCAGAGCCAGCAATTGTTAATACTTTTTTCATATATAACACCTCTTTGAAAAATTAAAAAAGTGTATTGCGGAAAAGCAATACACTAAATCAATCAAATTATAGTTGCTTCCCTACGCCAGTTTTAACTGGATCAGGTTCAAAGGGTTAGAGCATTGCTCCTCTCAGCCGTCAATAGGCACCCCCACAAAATACTATTTTGTTTTATGCTTTTATTTTACTACATTCAGCAGGATTATCAATAGTAAATTTATAGATATCTGCGGCCGACATTTAACTTGTATGACCGCTTTGGCAACATATACCTTCGTATAAGTTAAATGTCTGGTATGGGTATCTATAGAAGACCACCTATAGTAAAAAAATCATATTGGGTGGTACTTTCAATATTTAGGTTAAAGTATAGAATATAGTAAGAAGAGTAAAAATGATTGATGGAGGAATAAGAATGAAAATAGGAGTTATTATGGGAGGAATATCTTCCGAGAGAGAAGTATCTTTAAATTCAGGAAAAGAGATAGCAAACTGCTTTGATAAGAATAAATATGAGGTTGTTCCTATTGTAATAGATAAAAAAGATGACATATTCGAAAAAGCAAAAGACATAGATGCTGCATTTATAGCACTTCATGGTAAATTTGGAGAAGATGGTATAATTCAAGCAGTACTTGAAACCATGGATGTTCCTTACACAGGATGCGGTCCGTTAACTAGTGGTGTGTGCATGAATAAGGATATGACAAAAATGATATTAAGAGCATCAGGAATCAATACTGCAGATTGGGCATGTGTAAAAAGTATTGAAGAAATAGATTATGATTATATAGATAAAATGGAATATCCTGTAGTTGTAAAACCTTGTTCAGGAGGTTCAAGTGTAGCAACTAATATAATAAAGAAAAAAGAAGATGTAGAATTTGCAGTAAAACTGGCATTAGATTATGATACAGAAGTTATTATAGAAAAGTATATAAAAGGTGATGAAATTACTTGCTGTATACTAGATGGAAAAGCTCTTCCTGTAATTGCTATAAAACCAAAAGCTGAATTCTTTGATTATACAGCAAAATATGCAGATGGTGGTTCAGATGAGATTATAGTTCAATTTGAAGAAGGACTACAGAAGAAAATAGAAGAAATGGCTTTACAATGTTGGAAGGTTTTAAAATGCAGTGTATACGTGAGAGTTGACATGATAATAAAAGAAGGAGTACCTTATGTGCTTGAGCTTAATACATTACCAGGAATGACTAAAAATAGTCTTTTCCCTAAGAGTGCTAAAGCTGTAAATATGTCATTCACAGAATTATTAGATGCAATAACAGAAATTTCACTAAGAGAAATTAGGTAATAGAATATTTTTGCTTATAAAAAGGTGTTGACAGTTTGTAATTAACTTAGTATAATCCTAATTAGTAAATTGAATAATGAATCTTGCTTATCAAGAGAGGCGGAGGGACTGGCCCTATGAAGCCCGGCAACCAGTATTATTTATATAATACATTGGTGCCAATTCCAGCAGCGAAGGCTGAGAGATGAGGATTACGTTGAGATTAAGCTCGAGGTTTCCTCGAGCTTTTAATTTTGCATTTAATAAGAATATAGCCGGCAAAAATATTTGTATTCTTATAGATGCGGATTGAATCACTTAGCCATCTAAACTAACAATTTTGCTTTTGTAGATTAAGAAATATTACAAATGCATATAAATTTTAGTTCAATTTAACACTAAAATATTAGGAGGAATTATAATTATGAAAAGAATTTTATCACTTATAGTGTCATTAATTTTTGTTTTTGCATTAGCAGGATGTGGAGAAAAGAAAGCAGCAGATACTACTGCTTCAAATAAAGATAACAAAAAGGTTATAAAAGTAGGTGCAAGCCCTGTACCTCATAAAGAAATACTTGAGCAAATAAAGCCAGTACTTGCAAAAGAGGGCTACGATCTTCAAATTGTTGAGTTTACTGATTATGTAACACCAAACATAGCTTTAAATGATGGAGAGCTTGATGCAAACTTCTTTCAACATATACCATACTTAACTAAGTTTAATGAAGAAAAACATACTGAATTAGATTATACAGTTAAAGTTCACTTAGAACCAATGGGAGTGTATTCAAAAAAGGTTAAAAAATTAGAAGAATTAAAAGATGGTGCTGAAATAGCTATACCAAATGATTCAACTAATGGAGCTAGAGCTCTAAAAGTATTACAAAGTGCAGGACTTATAAAGTTAAAGGATGGAGAATTAGTTTCAAAATTAGATATAACTGAAAATAAAAAGAATATAAAAATTAAAGAACTTGATGCACCACAGCTTCCAAGAGTTTTAGATGATGTAGATGCTGCAGTTATTAACACAAACTATGCAATCCAAGCGAACTTAAACCCTACTAAAGATGCTATTGCAATAGAATCAAAGGATTCACCATATGCTAACGTAATTGCTGTTAGAAAGAAAGATAAGGACAAGCCATACATTCAAGCTTTATCTAAAGCATTAAATACACCAGAGGTTAAGAAATTTATAGAGGATAAATATAAGGGAAGCATAATACCAGCATTTTAATATAAATCTTTATTTCTTGCCTCATATATGTGAAAATATATATGAGGTGAAAATATGTTTTTAGATATAAAATTAGATAAAGAAACACCGGTATATGTACAAATTAAAAATTATATAAGTGATATGATACTTAGAGGGATGCTCAGAAGTGGTGAAAAACTACCTTCTACTAGAGAACTTTCTTCTATACTTAGTATCAGTAGAAATACTGTAATTTCTGCTTATGAGTTTCTTGTAGACGAAGGCTTTATATATATGGAAAAAGGAAAAGGAGCCTTTGTATCAGATGTGAAGGTAGATATTCAAGAAAAATGGAATATGGACTGGAGCAATCAGATAAATGATTATGCAAGATTCGCTGAAGATTTAGATATAATAAAACATGAGACCAAGTGGAAAAAGGGTATGATATCATTTAAGAGCATAGCACCTGATGAAAGCCTTTTTGATGTGGAAGAATTCAAAAAGGCTTTTTTAAATAGGATATCTATAGAAGGAGAAAAAATATTAAACTATGGATATGCTCAAGGGTATAGAGCATTGATACAATATCTATTTAAATACATGTCTAATAAGGGTGTAGATACAGAAGAAAAAGACATACTTATAACAAATGGCTTTACTGAGGGATTTAATTTGATTTTATCCAGTATTACTGAAAAAGGAGATAAAATACTTTGTGAAAACCCTACACATAATACTGCTATAAAAATTATGAAGCTTCATGATTTAGATATTATAGGAGTACCTATGGAGGATGATGGTGTTAACATAAGTAAGTTAAAAGATGAACTCTCAAAAAATAAATTTAAACTATCTTACTTTATTCCGTCATACCATAATCCGACTGGAGTTGTAATGTCTGTAGAAAAAAGAATTGAGTTATATAAAGCGTTAAAACAATATGATATTCCTATAATTGAAGATGGTTTTAATGAAGAATTAAGGTATTCTGGAGCTCATGTTGCCCCTATTGCGGCATTAAGTGGGAGAGGAAATGGCGTAATATATATAGGTAGTTTTTCAAAAATACTTTTTCCAGGAATAAGGATAGGATGGATATTAGCTGATAGAAAACTAATAGAATACCTAGAAAGTGTAAAAAGAAGCAAAAATATTCACACATCTTCTTTGGATCAGGCTATTTTTTATGACTATCTTAGTGGTGGGAATTTTGAAAAGTATATTAAAAAAGCTAGAAAAGTTTATAAGGAAAAATATGAATTTGCATTAAGATGTGCAGAAAAATATATTCCTTATAAAAAAATATTTGGTGAAGGTGGTCTTCATATATTTTTAGAATTACAAGAGCTAAATTCAAGAGATGTATTAAAGGAGTGTTATAGAAAAGGAATAGTATTTACTCCAGGTGATATATTTTATACAGATGATAATGGATATAACACCTTAAGATTGGGATTTTCAAGAGTAAATAAGGAAGATATAGAAAAAGGTTTCAAGATAATTGGTGAAGTTATTAAATCCAAAACATGACAAAGTACCTATGCTAGGTATTTATGAACAAGGAAAGGAAGAAGAAAAATGGATGTAAAATCACTAGCAAAAAAATATGAAAATTATATTATTGCAATGAGAAGAGATTTTCATCAGAATCCGGAACTATCATGGGCTGAATATAGGACCACGGAAATAATAGAGAGAGAACTAAAGGCTTTTGGCATAGAAACTAAAAGACTAAAAAATACTGGAGCTATAGGGATATTAAAAGGAAGAGAAAAAGGCAAGACAGTAGCTTTAAGAGCTGATATAGATGCTTTAGAGTTAAAAGAAGAAACAGAATTGACTTTCAAGTCCACTAATGGATATATGCATGCTTGTGGGCACGATTGTCATACAGCAATGCTTCTAGGAGCTGCTAAAATATTATCTGAGCTAAAGGACGAGATCAAGGGAAATATTAAATTTATTTTTCAGCCAGCAGAGGAAACTTGTGTTGGAGCAAAGAAAATTATAGAACAGGATAATGTACTGGAAGATGTTGATGGCATATTTGGTATGCATATTTGGGGAACTTTGCAGTCTTCGAAATTTAATATAGAGAAGGGTGCAAGAATGGCATCAGCGGACACTTTTAGAATTAAAATAAAAGGCTTAGCAAGTCATGGGTCAACTCCACATCTAGGCATAGATGCAGTTGTTGCTTCTTCAGCAGTGGTTATGAACTTACAGAGTATAGTAAGTAGAACTATAGATCCTTTAGAACCAGTAGTTATCACTATTGGAACAATAAAGGGGGGCGACAGATTCAATATAATTGCAAATGAAGTAACAATGGAAGGAACAACTAGAGCTTTTTCAAGAGAAGTAAGAAATTCCTTGGAAGGTAAAATGAGAGAAATAGTTAGCAATACAGCTAAGACTTATGGAGCAGAAGGAATATTAGAGTATGAGTATTGCCCAGCACCGCTAATAAACGATGACAAGCTAACAGATATAGCTATAAATTCTGCAATAAAATTGTATGGAAATGAAATTTTAATACCTATGGAAAAATTAACAGTTTCAGAAGACTTTACTTATTTTATGGATAAGATTCCGGGAGCCTTTGCATTTCTTGGATGTGGTAATGAAAAAATAGGTATCTATTCGAATCATAATAATAAATTTATGGTAGATGAAAATGCTCTTCACAAAGGATCAGCACTATATGCCCAATTTGCTTTAGATTTCTTAAATATGAGTTAAGGCTTGTAACAAAAGTATTTAAATCTACTTTCGGCCGTGGATGCCTATATAATGGATTCTTTCAAAACCTATGTCTGAAATAGGTTTTTTCTTTTGGATTAGTATATTTATTTCAAAAGTCCTAAAAATAAATATATTAATATCTAAAATGGTGGTGGAATACGTGAATAAGGGATTAAAAATATCTTTAATTATTTTAGCTGTATTAGCAATTATATTCTTGCCGTTAATAGGCAGCTATAATTCCATTGTAGGGCTTGAACAGAAAGTTAACGCTGCAGAGTCAAATATAGATGCTCAATTACAGAGAAGGTCAGACCTGATACCAAATTTAGTGCAAACAGTTAAGGGATATGCAGCTCAGGAAAAAACAATATTTACTGATGTTGCTAATGCAAGAGCTAAGCTCGCAGGGGCACAAACAATTACGGATAGAGCAAATGCAGATGCTCAGCTTTCATCATCACTTTCAAGACTTTTAGTAGTTGTTGAAAGATATCCGGATTTAAAATCCAATCAAAATTTCAAGGATTTATCTGTTGCCTTAGAAGGTACAGAAAATAGAATAGCAATTGCCAGACAAGATTATAACAATTATGTAAATGATTATAATACATCTATTAAAAGATTTCCGAATTCGATAGTTTCAGGTATGTTTGGTTTTTCACAGAAACCATATTATAAGGCAAGTCAGGGAGCACAGGAAGTTCCAAAGGTAGACTTTACAAAATAGTTTGATTTTGCAGTCTAGAATTAAGTGTGATTATAGACTGTAAAACAACTGTTTTAGAAAGTATAAAAAGAGATGACTGAATGATGAGTCTAATAAAAAATAGGTTTAAATTAATTAAACTAATATTAAATATAATAATTCCTGTGATAATTTTTATCGTTGCTTTGTCTTGTTTTGTAAAAGGAGCTTCAAATATACCTGAGCCAACTGGATTAAAATATATAAATGACTATGTTGGAATTATTGATGATGATACAAAAAATTATATTATATCACTCGGAAGTGAACTAGAAAGCAAAACTGGTTCACAGGTAACAGCAGTTATAGTTAATTCGCTTGAAGGAAGAGATATAGAATCTTATGCAAATGAACTCTTTAGAACTTGGGGTATTGGGCAAAAAGGTAAGGATAATGGTTTATTGATATTGCTATCAATAAATGATAAAAAGTGGAGAGTAGAAGTAGGAAGAGAATTGGAAGGCGTAATTACGGATATATATTCTTCAAGAGTTATGAATGATACAGCAGTACCATTTTTTAAAGAAAGCAGATATAGCGAGGGTTTGAGAAACGCTTATTTAACTTTTGCAAATGATATAGCAAAAGAAAATAATGTAACTTTGCAGGGGAACAGAGAAGATAATAGTGGAATACAACAACAGAGAGGAATTACTATAAGCCCTGTTGTAATATATTCTATTTTAGGTGCTTTTATGTTGGATATTATATTTAATAGAGCGAGGATAAGCAGATTTATATTATATGCAATGTTTTGGAACTCGTTTTGGGGGAGAGGCCCAAGAGGTCCAAGAGGCGGCGGTGGTTTTGGCGGTGGAGGACATGGTGGATTTGGAGGAGGCAGTTCCGGTGGTGGTGGTTCTTCAGGAGGCTGGTAAAGATATTATTAAAAAATTCATAAATTAATCAAATTGATAAATGCATTATTTATTGATATATTAATAAATAATGCATATAATTTCATTATCAAATAAAATATATCGGAATAATATTAAAAGGCGAAGATGAGAAGAAGTAAGTGAATAGAAGCTGACAGAGAGAAATCTCCATTGGGTGTAAGAGATTTTGAGTGGAAGTTAACTTCTGCCTCTGTATTGAGGTAGGAGTTTTTTGTTTTCAAAAACAGGAATATTTATTGTAGATAAGGTTTATTATCCAGGGTTTGAAGATCATCCAGGCTATAAAATTCATAAAAAACAAGCAAATGAAGCAGGAGCTATAATATTATTTATATTAAAAGAAGATTTTAATATAAAAAGTGGAGTTAATATATCTGCAAAATTAGAATATCTTAATCCAGCGGTAATATAGTTACTATATTTCTAGATCGAGGAGACAGATATTTTAGCAAAAATATATATGATTAATTAAATACAATTTAAAATTGATTTTTAAGTATTCTATTTATATAATAATAGTGGTATATAAGAACATTGCTATACTAAATATGTAATTGATAGAAAGGTGATTGTGTGAAGATTTCAACTAAAGGTAGATATGGGTTAAAAGCACTTATTGATATAGCTCTGTATTCTAATTCTGAAGTAGTTACATTAAAAAGTATTTCAGAAAGACAAAGTATTTCAGAAGGATACTTAGAACAAATTTTTTCAGCATTAAGAAAGAGCGGTCTAGTTATAGGAAGAAAAGGGGCTCAAGGAGGATATACCTTATCAAAGGATATAAATACAATAACTATTGGTGAGATATTAAGAGCTTTGGAAGGTGATTTATCACTAGTAAACGTTGGGAATAACAATGCTTCAGATGCACTGGATAGATGTATAAATGAAAATCTATGGGATATGATAAATAGAAATATTAATGACTATTTTGATAGTGTTACATTGGAAGACCTAGTTAATAAATATAAAAGCGAAGTAAATAATTATATGTATTTTATTTAAAGAAAAGTCATATATAATAATTTATTTTTGTATTGACAAAGACTGGTATATTTTATATGCTTACTAAAGGCAATTTTTCTTATCTAAGAGAAATCGTATTTTTTAGTTAATACTGCTTATGAAAATAAAAGAATTTTAAGCTGACTGGAATACCAGAGACTTTTTAAGAGTCTTTGGATTTTTTATATTTAAGTCTAATGCATTGCTATGGAAACTTTATTTTATAATGCATAATATATAACTGATATATATATATTTATGAAAATAATGGTTTTAAATTCTTGAATAAAAATATAAATCATAATAATTTAAAGATTATAAATATTGTATAATTATATTGAAAGTCAAAATTTATAATTGTTTCAGGAGGTGAAAACATGGATATCTGGGATATAGTAATTAAGAATGGAAAGTTAGTAAACCCTGAGAGAGAAAGTGTAGTTCATTGTAATATAGGAATATCTGGAGGCAAGATATCCATAATTACAGAACAAGATATAAAGGGAAAAGAAGAGATTGATGCAAAAAACAAAATAGTTTGTCCTGGATTTATAGATATTCATGCACACATTGATGGTGATATAGGGTGTGCTAAGCTATCTCTGGTTCAAGGGGTTACTACAACAGTAGGTGGAAATTGTGGTGGTGGTCCTATAGATTTAAAAAAGTTTTTTGATGAACAGGATAAAAAGGGATTTCCTATTAATCAAGCACAATTTGTAGGTCATTCCTTCAGCTTAAGAGAAAGAGTTGGTGTAACAGATCCATATATTTCATCAACTAGTTCTCAAATTAAGCAGATGCAGGATTTAGCTGAAAAAGCTTTTAAAGAGGGAGGAGTGGGCTTATCCTTTGGACTTGAATATGCTCCAGGTGCCTCCTTTGATGAAGTAATAGAATTAAGCCGTGTTGCTGCAAGACATGGAAGATTAGTATCCATTCATACTCGTTTAAGTGCTCCAGACGATTTAGATTCTCTTAGAGAGGCAATTAAGATTGCTGAACTTACAGGAGTCTCAGTACAAATATCTCATTTAGTATATCAATATGGTGCAGGAGTAATGAGTGAAGCAATAGAGCTAATTAGTAATGCTAGAAAAAGTGGCCTTAATATATGGGCTGACAGTGGTATGTATACTTCTTTTGCAACTCATATAGTTACTAGTGTGTTTGATGAAGAGCATATCAAAAACTTTGGTTGGGAGTTTAATCATATGTTTATTGCATCAGGTAAACACAAAGGGCAGAGTTTAACAGAAGAATTATATAGAAGTATGCGAAATAATAAAGAAGATGCGGTTATAATATGTTTTACTGGAGTTGAGGATGAAATTTATGAAGCTCTATTAAGCGATTATGTAATGCTATCTTCAGATACAGGACCAAGTCCTACAGGAAATATAGATGAATGCCACCCACAAAATGCAGGATCATTTCCAAGATTTTTTAGAAAAATGGTTAGAGAACAAAAATCTATTTCAGTTATTGAAGCTGTAAAAAAGTGTACTCTTGTACCTGCCGAGGCACTGGGTTTTAGTAATAAAGGTAGATTAAATTTAGGAACTGATGCGGATCTGCTGGTAATTGATATGGAAAGGATAATTGATAAATCTGATTTTTCAGACAAAGGAAGACCAGATGCTTATCCAGAAGGAATTGATTATGTAATTGTAAATGGAAAGATAGTAGTTGACAAAGGTCAGATTAGAGAAGGGGTAATGCCAGGAAAGTCAATTAGAGTGGTATAAAAATGTTGCTTCGGAAGTTAATTTTCGGAGCAATATTTTTTTATATATAAAATAATGAATGAAATTTGTTTACAAAACATTAACAAGTTTGACACTGAGCTGTCAACGCATATATATATACTTAGAAAGGTATTCAAGAAGTTCAAGATAAACAAAATGTTAAGGAAAATAATTGTTAATATGTACCAAAATGTAAAGCTATTATAAAGAAAGGAAGAATTTTATGCAAGTTTCCAAGATTAAGAAGATATTAGCAGTTTTACTTATAGTAGCTGTAGTTGGAGGAGGATCATACTATGGTTATAAAAAATATACAAGCAGTAAAGTAACTACTACAACTAGATTCGCAACAGCTAAAGTTAAAAGAACAGATATAGCAGTAACAGTTGATGGAACAGGAACGGTTACTTCAGCAGAGGAAACAGATATTTATTCATCGAATGGTGGTATTGTACAAGAATTACCTTTTAAATTAGGAGATACTGTTAAAAGTGGTGATTTGTTTTGTAGGATAGATGATACTACTTCACAAAAGAACATAGATACAGACAGAAATAATATAGCTCAAAAGAATTTAGATTTAAAGAATTTAGAGATTACTTTAGACAATTTGTATATAAAAGCACCTATTGATGGAATAGTAAAATCAGTGTTTGCTGCGGCTGGAGATGATGTAACTTCTCTTAAACCAGCATATGGTGGTTTAGCTATGATGACGGCTGGATCATTAGAAATACCTATACCTTTCCCATCATCAGGAAAAATTTCGCAAGTATATGTATCTGCGGGCAGTACAGTTAAAAAAGGAGATACTTTATTTAAACTTGATGATTCAACTATAAAAAATAATATACAAGCAATAAACTTACAAATACAGCAGCTTCAAAATGACTTAAATACTCAGCAGACCAATTTATCAAAAACTTCAATAATGTGTCCAAAGGATGGGATTGTATCAACTTTAGACATAAAACAAGGTGATTATGTCGACAATACTAAACTTATAGCGTCAATTATAAATCCATCTGATTTGCAAATAGTAGTACCAGTAGACGAAATGGATATAGATAAGGTAAAGGCTGGAGAAGATGCAACTGTAAAGGTAGATGATATAAAGGACAAGAGTTATACAGGTCATGTGTTGAAGGTTTCTCCAGTAGGAAAGACAACTAATAATGTTACTACTTATGATGTTACATTATCCTTAGATAATTCAGATCGATTAAGAGTAGGAATGAATGCCACTGTAACTATTGCCGTTGATAAGAAAACAAATGTATTAGCTGTACCAGCAGAGGCAATTACAGAAAGAAACGGTAAGAAATATGTAACAGTTCAAAATAATACTTCAACTAATGGCAGTAAAGGAAACAATAGAGAAAATAATAATTTTCAATCTAAAAATAGTAATTCAAATACAGGAAATAGTAATCAATCAAGAAACGGTTCAGCAGGGCAGAATAGTTCAAATAGAAGTTCATCAAGTATTCCAGGTAGACCAGTGGCTGTAGAAACTGGAATACAGAACCAAAGTATGGTGGAAATAGTTAGTGGACTATCTGAAAATGATACCGTAATAATACAATTTCCACAATCAAGCAGTAATAATCAAAATATGATGAGAAATGGAATGAACGGAGCGAGTGGTTTCGGAGGAGCTTCCAGACCTTCAGGTGGCGGTGGCAGAAATTAATGTGATATAAGCAAGATTGATGTTTATATTGAAAAATGAGGTGATTAATTTGGGACAGGCCGTTATTGAGATGAAAGATATTGGCAAAGTATATAAGACAGGAAGCAATGAATTTAAGGCACTTTATGGTGTTAATTTAATTATAAATAAAGGTGAATTTGTATCAATTGTAGGTCCTTCAGGTGCAGGTAAATCTACATTAATGAATATAATAGGATGCCTGGATAAGGCATCCGAAGGACAATATATGTTAGATGGAGTAGATACTAATTGCAGTGATGGTAAGCTAGCAGAAATAAGGAATAAGAAAATAGGTTTCATATTTCAAAGCTATAACCTTCTACCTAAATTAAGTATATTAGATAATGTGAAATTGCCGCTTATATATCAAGGAGTTAGTGATAAAGAGGCAAAGCAAAGATCCATTGAGAGATTAGAGAAAATCGGCCTCGGAAACCACATTAAACATAAACCAGCTGAGCTTTCTGGTGGTCAAATGCAGAGAGTTGCTATAGCAAGAGCATTAGTTACTAAGCCAGAGATGATATTGGCTGATGAGCCTACTGGGGCATTAGACAGTAAAACTGGTAAAGAAGTTTTGGAGCTTCTTAAAGAGTTAAATGATGAAGGAAATACAATAGTTCTTATAACTCATGATAGAGACATTGCAGCACAGGCAAAAAGAATAATAACTATAAAAGATGGAACTATAGCATCAGATGAGATAAATAATAAATAGTAGAATATTTATATTTTGTTTTAAGCTTAATTGAGCAAAAATTATAAAAATTATTTATAATCCGTAAAGGAGAGAATAATAGAGATGAAATTCACAAGTATATTAAAGATGGCGTTTTTTTCTATTCTGTCAAATAAGGTGAGGTCTCTTTTGACTATGCTTGGAATAATAATAGGAATTTCTTCTGTTATAGTCTTAGTAGGTATGGGGGAAGGAACCAAGCAAAAAGTTGCTTCGCAGATAGAGAAATTGGGAACCAATCTTATAACAGTAAATATAACAGGGAATAGAAACAAAGCTGTATCTACTAGCGAATTAGAAGAATTAAGACAAAAGCCAGGAATAAAAGATATTGCGCCTACACTAACTCAAAACAACATAAATATTAAAGGTGGAGACAAAACTGCAACTACCAATATGGAAGCCAGCACACCTAATTATTTTGAAATAAGAAAATTAGATATAGCTAGTGGAAGAACTATTCAACAAAATGATTTAGATAATAGATTTAAAGTTGCAGTAATAGGAATTACTGTAGCAGATGAACTCTTTGGTAGTACGAATGTTGTAGGGGAAACCATGAGCATAAATGGTTATGATTTTACTATAATTGGAGTTTTAACGACACAGGGAGGTAGTGGAGGAAACTCAGGGGATGATAGGGTTATAATTCCCTTAACTACAGCTCAGAGGTTAGTAAAAAGCACGGATATTAGAAGTTTTTATATTGAGGCTTCAGATAAAGACAGTGTAGATGAAGCAATGGGATATTTACAGTTGTTTTTAAATAACAAATATAATAATGATACGAAAAGTTATAGAATATTTAACCAAACCAGCTTGCTGGAAACCTCTAATCAAACAAATGATAGCATGACAACAATGTTATCTGGTATAGCAGGGATATCACTAGTTGTAGGTGGTATTGGTATTATGAATATAATGCTGGTATCAGTTATTGAAAGAACAAAAGAAATTGGTATTAGAAAAGCTATAGGAGCTAAAAGAGAAAATATACTTATGCAATTTTTAATTGAAGCAGGTAGCATAAGTGGCATAGGTGGAATACTTGGTGTATTATTTGGATATGCTTTTGCATATGTTGGAAATAACTACTTTAAAATGAGCGTTGTAATTTCAAATAATGTTGTTTTAGTTGCTTTCTTATTCTCATTAGCGGTAGGTGTAATATTTGGTATGTATCCTGCAAATAAAGCTTCAAAACTAAATCCAATTGAGGCCTTGAGATTTGAATAACTTAAAAAATATATAGACATCCACGGCTGACACTTAACTTATGCTCCGGGATATATTTACATTCTTCCAGCACGATAAATACTTTTGACAAGTCTAAAGCCCATATTTTTAAAAAAGCTAAGAATCTTTGATAACTCGCTGTGCTCAAACAATCAAATCTTCTAAGCTTTTTCAAAAATATGAGCTAAGACTTGTAG